>CAMAIG010000001.1 GCA_945835085.1 uncultured Ruminococcus sp.
TTCACGCCCCTGCCTGCTCTCTGTAAAAGAGCTGTTCATGATGTTTTGCGGTGTTCCTGCTCCCATTCGGTGACGATCTCGTTTGCGGCGGATAATATCTTTTCTGCCTTGGGTGACTGGAGAACGCCTTTAAGTGTGTTGGACAGCTCCGAGGGGTTTGTTTTTATCTGTCTCTTTTCGAGAGCCGGGATAAGTTCAACCTGCTTGCGCCCCAACTCTGCAAGCCTTACTTTAATTCTGAATGGCATATTATGCACTCCTTTCCGATTTCAAAAACAACAAATTATTGACAACAAAATATTATCCTGCTATAATGTAAATAAATATATTGCCTTTTTGCGCCTTCATTCGGCAATAATTTGTTGTTGTGATTATATTATACTGGAAATATTCCAGTTGTCAATATTATTTTTGGAATTTTTCCAGTAAAGAAAGGAAGTTTGTTAACTATGTCTAAAACCATAATTGAAAATTTAGCAAAAATGAATATAGGCAGACAAGAAATGATTAATCACGGCTTTTCCGCACAAAAATACGATGATATTCAGCGTGGAAAATCAAGCTATAAACTTTCTGATATAATCAATATTTCGGAAAAATTCCAGTTACCATTAGACTACTTAGTTTATGGTAAAGAAAAAAGCCTATCACCCGAACTATCGAATGGTAAGCGAGAACTGCTTGAATTGTTTGACCTGCTCTCAGAAAAAGAACAAGGCATTATTATCGGCGAAATGAGAGCAATGGCACGAGAACATACTGAAGCTAAGAACGCCGAAACAGCATAAAAATGACCGCCTATAATGGGCGGTTGAAATAAAAAAATATTGGAGGTATTTATCATGAACAAAAAACGTATAACAGCATTTGCAGCAGCAATACTTATGACAGCGGCTATGTCCGCACCCCTTACCTGCTCCGCCGATGAATGGGTAAAGACCGAAAGCGGATATAAATACGAGTACACCGACGGCAGTTATGCAAAAAAAGGCTGGCTTCAGGTCGACGGCAAGACCTATTACATAAAGAAGGACGGCACCAGACAAACAGGCTGGCTTAAGACTAAAACCTCAAAATACTACTTTGACAAAAACGGCGTAATGTACAGATCAACGTGGCTTACCTTTAAGGACGGCACAAAATACTATATTCAGTCCAACGGCAAGGCAGCCACAGGCGTGGTTAAGGTCGACGGCGTAACATATAAGTTTGCATCGGACGGCAAGTGCCTCGGTAAAAACTACCGCTTTATACTCAACAAAGAAACTTTATGCCTTCATACAAGCGACACCTGCAGAGCCGCAAAAAAAATTGACGACGATAACTATGCTGTGATCAATATCGGTGCCGATGAAATAGACGATTACTCAGAAAAAGGCTATTGGTGCTGCGGTATAAGCGGCTGTAATGATAATGATCTCCGCAAGCTGCTGCCCAAGCCTAAAAAAGCATGATTTTGCATTTGACTGCAAAACAAGAGGTGATTTTTTGAAAACAGGAGCCGCATATATCAGGGTATCGACAGAGGATCAGGTCGAACTCTCCCCCGATTCTCAGCTTAAGATGATCGAGAAATACGCCAAGGACAATGACATTGTGCTCAGCAAGCAATATATATACGCCGATGAGGGCATAAGCGGAAGAACGGTCAAGAAACGCCCTGCTTTTCAGCAGATGATAGCGATTGCCAAGACTAAACCAAAACCGTTTGATGTTATCCTCGTTTGGAAACTCTCACGTTTTGCCCGAAACCGTGAGGACAGCATTGTCTACAAGTCAATGCTCAAAAAGGACTGCGGAATAGACGTTGTGTCCGTTTCTGAGCCTGTGGGTAACGATAAGACCTCAATACTTATCGAGGCGCTCCTCGAAGCCATGGACGAATACTACTCTGTAAATCTTGCCGAAGAGGTACGCCGAGGAATGACCGAAAAAATATCAAGAGGCGGAATCGTCGTTGCTCCGCCTTATGGCTATAAAATCGAAAATGGCATATACGAGCCTGAGCCGGAACAGTCACCCATAGTCCAAAAGATTTTTGCGGACTATATCGCAGGCAAGGGCAGCCTTGCTATTGCAAGAGAGCTGAACGAACTCGGAATAAAAACTCAGCGTGGAAATAAGTTCGAGGCGCGAAAAATAACATATATCCTATCGAATCCAACCTATATCGGCAAGCTGCGCTGGTCGTCCGACGGTAAGGCGAGCAAATCCCATGACTATGTACCAAACGAAAATACAATAATTGTGGATGGCAAGCATAAGCCCATTATTGATAAAGATACATTTGACAAGGCACAAGAGCTGCTTGCCAAAAATAAATCCAAATATCCTAAAAATTACAACCAACGCAAGGATGATTATTTTTTCAGAGGCATAGTACGCTGTTCTGCTTGCGGCGCAACTCTGACACATCTTTCCGGAAATGAAAACAGCCTGCAATGCTACAAATACGCACATGGCACTTGCAAAGAATCACATTGCATAACAGTTTCAAAGCTCAAAGCCGCCGTAATTGAAAAAATGCAAGCCGATGCCGAAAACCCGAATTTCCGGCCAACATTTGAAAAAAGCGAAAAGCCGAAATCCGCAGCTACACAAACCGACTTTATCAAAGAAAAGATAAATCACGAGGAAATGAAGCTGAACCGTATCAAGGCTGCATATGAAGATGGCATTGACACTTTGGAAGAATATAAGGCAAATAAACTAAAGATCTCTGCCGCTATTCAAAAACTTAATGAAAAACTGCAAGCGGAGCTGACTAAAAGCGGAAAAGAAAACAACGAGGTTGATTATGCCGCATTCCGCAATAAACTCGCCTCTGTAGTCGATATTATATCAAGCGCCGATGCAACGCCGCAACAATTTAATGATGCGCTGCTGTCTGTTACTTCAAAAATAGTTTTCGATCGCAAAAAAACACAAATCGATATATTTTATAGCAACTAATTATAAGGGTTTGGAGCTTGGCGGTGCAGGCTACAAACACTTATAAAAACCTCCCACCCCGAGAACCCTCAGAGTGGGAGCTTTTTTATACCTTATTCACTTTCCCCATTATCGCCCTTGTCCCTGAGCGCCTGCAACGCCTTCTTGAGAAACTGCGGATAAGGAACACCCATAAGTCCGACATTTTCAAGCAGGGATATTCCCTCGTTGCCGATGAAGAACAGTATTACCGCTATCCGCACATAGTTTGCCCCCAGGGCGTTGTCAAGCAGCACCGCTATCCATACAATAAGTATTATCATACCCTTCTTGCAAAGCCCCTTGAACCCTGCCTTTGATGAAAGCGTGCCGTCGTCCGTCTTGTTGGAACGATGCCATATCAACGCCACAAGCACCCCTGTAAGATAGTCAGCCACCATCATTGCCACAAGCACCTTTAATGCAGCGTCCCAACCACCAAGAGCGTTTGCTATAACGCTTCCGGCAGCCGCAATAAAACCGAGAACCGCATTTTTTACCGTTACTGCGTCCATTTTCATTCCTCCTTAGTAACAACCGTCATTCCCATTTTCGAACAAGCCGCCGCAATGCTTTCCGCCTGAGCAGCCGAACAGCCGCCTATCTTCGCCGCAACAGCGTATGTAACAGCCTTCTTCCACCCGTTCAACTCTGCTTTTTTGATGATATTCGGGAAATCCTTGTAGCAATACGATACATCCACCGCCCCCGAAATGCCCTTTACAACGCCCTTCCAGGTGTACTGGTGCATACCGTAAGCCTTGCAATATACAGGCTTCACGTTCTCCACTCTTGCCACCCAACAGGAATATTTTGTCTGAATATCCGCCTTGAGATTGCCCCCGAAAAAGCTGTCAAAGCTGTAAACCCCTGCAAAATACCCTGCCGCTTCAAGCACCGAACAGAACGCATCCACCATAGCAGTGCACATAGTCTTTCCCATGGCAACCTGCTTTTCCTCTTCAATATCAAGGTATACAGGCAGCTCAAACTTTTTGCCCTTTATGGCTTCAAGGAATACCGCAGCTTCGGTTTTTGCGTCCGTAGGGTTGTCTGCATAGCTGTACCAGTATGCACCCACATTCAGCCCTGCAGCCTTTGCACCGCTGTAATAGGATTCAAAGGTGGGGTCTTTCTGTGAGATGTGCCGTCCATAGCCTGCACGGATAATTACCCCCGAAATGCCGTCAGCCTTGACCTTGGAAAAGTCAATAGAGCCGTTGTGCTTTGAAATATCAATGATTTTCGTCATGTTTATGCCCTCCCGACACGTTCCATGAAAGCCTTTTTGCGGCTGATTTCGTCCGCACAGTCGTAAGCTATCTGCTCCGCTTCGGATTTGGAAATGCCTTCCACCTTGGAAATTTCCTCGACTGTCATTCCGAGAGCAAAGGACTTGATTATTTCATTTTTCTGTTCACCGTTCATATAGTTCCTCCTTTAAAACAATCTGTAATGCGGCTTTTCTTCTCCAAAAAACCAATACCTGAGCCAATCGTCAAGCAGTATTGCCGCAAGCGATATGAAATACCACAGCGCCGAGTATTTTGGGCAAATCTGTCCGAGCAAGTTCCCCCACTCGTCGGAATAATCCCAAACCGCCCACCCGAGCCATATATTGACGATACACCCACAGCAAAACTCCAACGCCGTTATGATAATACAGCCGCATAACATCTGTACGGTAAGTGGCATTTCCCACGGAATGACCTCGTTAAGCAGCCCCACAGCAACAAAGCATATTCCGCCCAGCAGCACCATGCTCCAATGAGTATATCCACGCCCGATAAGCTCCAACGCTCCGTAAATCACGCCGCCGATGAGCGCAAGAACACCGTACTTACGCAGCTTAATCATAGGTAAAAACCACCTTGTCCAGCTGCTCCATTGTCTCCGCCGCCTTTATTTCAAGCTCTATTGCCTGCTGCATTGATACCTTGGGAGCCACATAAGCGGCAATGGCAAGAGACAGCATAAGTAAGTCTGAGTATGTCCATTCGGCACACTCCGCACCTGTGGAGTTCCATTTCAGCGGATAGTCGATTCCTGCAGCTTTAGCACGTTCATAAGAAGCAAGGTTGCTGTTAAGAAGCGACTGTTTTTCTTCGGTAACGCTGTAATAATTGCCGTCTGTGTACTGCATAGGATTTGTGGCAAGCCATTCGGCAAGCCGTTCCTTACTTTCGGCGATTTTGTTTTCTTTAGCAAGCTGTAAGCTGTTGTCTGAATAATTTGGATTCGGCTTAAACGCCCCGTTTACATATGTCCACTTTTTGGGACAGTTCATCACTTCCTCGGGGATTTCTTCAACATCAATTCCGCCGGGGATAAATCCGCCTATGGATGCCCCTGTAACAACATTGTTTTCATCAATTGTGATTTGCTTTATCATTTTTATCACCTCTTAAATCTTACCAAATGCAACCCAGTCAAAACCGGCATAGCCTGCCGCAGTTCCTTTTTTGACCGTAAATCCTGTCTTTGACCTTGATGTGACAGTCGGTGCAACGTTACTCGCATCGGTGGTAGTATAAGAAACAAAAACATAAGGCACATCCTTGTAAGCAGTTTCGAATGTGATAGAAGCGGTTCCGCCCGTCACGTTATATGTTCCTGCCTGTATGTAATATTCGGATTTGTAATATACTCCGCCATCCGGAATATCGTCAAGTGTGCCGGTGAATTCAGGCGTAGCCCAAGTGCCGTCGCCTCTAAGATAAGCTCCCTGTTCACCGCTTGCAGGAGCAGGAACAAGCCCCGATGCGCCGGCAGCAGAAGAAGTTGCACCTGTCATATTACTGTAACTTGGCACTGTAATATTCACAGCTTTGGAGCTCGGAGTAAGAGCTGTGCCATTAACTTTAACCGTCTCAATTACATTAACCTGTGCATTACTTGGGGCGTGAGCGGAATCAGCGTGAGATTTGGCAGCGTTCCAATTAGTTCTTTCTGTAGAAGTTATGTGTTTAACACTATTCCCTATATGGGAAATAAAATCAGTGATAGCCTTTGAAATCTTACCGAAAGCTACAGAAAGTTTTTCGCCGCTTGATAATTTTGAAAGTGACGTAGATTCCGTATAACTCGGAGTCTGGTCGTTTGTAGCAACGTTGGGAACATTACCAAGTCCAACTTGTGTTTTTGTTACGCTATGAGGGTTTGATGTATTTCCAGTATGTGCTGTTAAGTCGCTTTCATTAGCTTTTGTTCCTATTGCAGTATCAAGAGCTTCTACCACGCTTTGATTGTCTGACATAGAGGCTGCTATCTCGCCGAGTGTATCAAGTGTTGTAGGCGCACCATTAATTAAATCTGCTATCTTAGTATCTGTATAAGATTTAGCATTAGTTAATGCTGCATCGGCAGAACCCGAAACATCAGCACCGACTTCACTTGCTGTGTAAGTTGGTTTCTCATTTGCTTTAGCCCAATCCTTAACATCACTTGCAGGCATAGAAGTTGGAAAATCGCTTATCTCCTCAACTGTATGGCTATGCTTGCTATCTGCCTTTTCTTCTAAAGCAGCATTTAACACGTCAATGGTAACACTTTCACCTCCCCCCTGAGCCCCTTTAAAAGGGCAGCTTGCGATAGAGCTCGCTATCACCTGCACCTTGCCGCTGCCGAGCAAACAGAGCTTGGTGTTAAACGCTCCGCCCGAAATGCGCAGCTGAGAGCCTGCTGCAATGGTGTAAGTGCCGTCCGTTCCTGCCTCGGGTGTGCCGAGGGAGGCATAAACATCACTATCGGACTTATTATCTATCCAATAGTAAGGATACGCTCCCGAAAATTCAACGGTTGACGGCGTTCCTGCCGTGAGTTCGATTGTGGTTACCTGTTCATTTACCATAAAAATTCCTCCTTTTTATTGTGGTTTGGGATAAATAAGCGGTGAATCATCAAAATTGACACTGCTGAAATCAAAGTCCGGTGCAACGGTAAATGATCGTAAATTGTACATATCAATAAATACGTTGTTTGCTACTTTTCTTAAATTAGGAGCATAAAAATTTTCAACAGAAAACAAACCATAACCAAGATCGTTTGATATCTCTGTTATAGATCCCAAGTTAACAGATGTTAAATTGTAGCAATGGTAAAACGCTGCATTATCAATACTTGTTACATTCGGCGCATTGATACTTTTTAATGCTGTACACTCATAAAACGCTTTTTTACCAATAGATGTTGCAGATAACGGGTTAACGCTTTCCAATCCTGTGCATTGATAAAACGCATTTTGCGGAATTTCCAAAACATTTTGTAAGCAATCAACCTTTCGTATACATTTATTTTGATACAAATAGCTTGCCGGAATAGCTGCCGGCGGAATTTCATATTCTATTTTCTCAAGCATTTTACATTCACTAAAACCAATTGGATTTGTTGCTTCACCATATATTTTTATATATTTTATATGTCCCGAAACAATAGAACTGCCGCAATTTTTCATTGTATCCATTGATATTTTGGCGGCTCTTAAATTTGTTGCTTGGGCGAATGAAAATGTCGGCTGATTTTCTGTTCCGTAATTTTCGCCATTTATATATATAACTTTGCCGCTCATCGGTTCCATAGAAGAATAACGTATACAAACACCGGCATTTGCAGTTATTGTTATAACGTACCCTTTGGCTTCATCATATTGATGATAAAAAATTGACGCATCGTTCTTATCAACTGTTTCGATAGATCCGTCACCCCAATCAATTGTGCCTCCGCCATAGCTGTATACATATCGGTTATTTTCAATATTAATAGTCAAAAATTGAATAGGACCAACACAATATGAAGTGTCCAATACTTCATGATAAAGAATCACCTGATTCGGCGCAGGCTCGGGAATTGTTGGCCAGTGTTCGGGAAACTCCCAGTCATCACCTCCCCCCGAACCGCCGCCTCCGCCCCCAAGCGACAGCCCCAGCATAAAACCATCATCAAAACTCATTACGTTCCCTCCTCCGTTATTTCTTCCTTTGAAAACTCCGTAACATTCCCGTTGTCGTCCCTTTTGATGTGATATTTAAATTTTTTGCCCTCATAGCTTACGGTCGCTTCGGTCTTATCCTCGTTCCAGTAGGCGCTTTTCGGGGTTATCTTTGACACCATTGCACCGTCAAACTCCACGACCCCGTCAGCCGTAGCCTTGGAATAGCCGTAACGGTTCTGTTTTACCTCCCCTGTAGTTTCGTCCGTTGTTTTCTCACCAAGGTGTATAATTCCTTGGTAACGGGTTATAAGCGTATCATTGCCCAGCTTTTCACCGTCCGAGAGCTTTTCTTCCAGCTTACGGGAAATGTAACCGAGGTAAGAATACTCATCCTCCGTAACCTCATTGCTGCCGAGAGAAGCATATATGCCCGCACCCGTGAAATTGAGCGTTAAGGCGTTTGCGGTAAAATCCGTCAGACCGTCCACACCGTCGGGAACGTGATAATGGTTCATTCCTGTGCTTATGGTCGGAAGATAATTATTCATAAGCTGCGGAACATCAACTATCATCTTGCTGCAGTCCCATGAACGATAGGTATATCCGCTTACCCTTGCAAGCAAAGTGTCGGCATATTCCTGAGAAGCAAATTCGGTCTGTACGGTCAGAGTGGAGAACACATCCGCTGTTTCATCGCCCGAGTAATAATAATCGGAGCCTGTATATGCCCTTACTCTTGTTATTGCCGAACGTTCCGACTGCATTGTTATTGCTGTATGAGTGGTGACAGGGCAGGATGTATGCGCCGTTGTTCCGAAAAATACGAAATCAAGGTAATTGTTTGCCGACACGGTGAAATATCCGCACCATGCCGCCGAAACGGTCTCAAGCAAGGCTCTTGCCGTTTTGCCTTTTATATCCGTCTTTTTCAGCTTTAATCCTCCGAAATATCCGGAGCTTTTTATGTAAGAGGTACAGCCGTCAAATCCTACCGCTCCGGCAATATATTCAACAAGGCTGACACACGCAATTTCTCCGCTGTCTTCATCATCCGCAATTACGCCTGTGTACGGTATTTCAAACATATCCGAAGATATACCAAGCAGCAGCATACGGTCATAGCATTTGAACGTGACTTTATTTCCTGACCTTGAACGACGGGAAACAAAGAAGTAATACGTCACCCCGGAACCTTCTATCCCGAAAGCGACCGCCGCACCCGACTTAGGCGGATTCACGGCGTATTCTTCATATGTTACCGTAAAATCAAATTCCGTCGAGCTTACCCCCGAAATACCCATGCCGTCAGCATTCTGTTTAAGCTGCAGATCGCCAAATGTGTAATACATAATGCCGTCAATGCTCAGATAGTAGCTAAAGACCGTCTCCAATACCCGTTTTGTCAAGCTCGCAGGCTGTCAGCTTTATACCGGAGCTGTAGCGCACACCAAGGAAATTAGCCTGTTCCAGCTTTGCAGGAATATCATCGGTATAACAGTTGCCCGTAAAGTCGGGACAGCTCAAAGCAATAGTTTCACTTTTCAGTGCCTCGGTCAGAGCCGCCATATTCTCTGCGGAAAGCCGCCCCGTTGATATGTCAAGGCTGAATCTGCGCCCCTTTAAAATGCGCACAGTGTCGCCCTTGTAATCGGTGAACTGATTTTCCGTGTCATATTCGTTTGTCCATCTTGCCTCATATCCGCCTATAAGACGGAGGGCGTAATCTCCGATAGTGACCGTATATCCGCCGTTGAGCACTTCTCCGCTTTTAAGTGCATATTCAGCCATAGTGTACCTCCTTATAAGTTAAACGTGTTGCCGCCGGAGCGTTTCCCCGATGCGATAAGCTCTCCAAGCGTGGTTTTTATGTATTCCTTGTCGTTAAGGTTGATCGTGATCGGCGTGTTCATCCATGCAGCATTTTCCGAAGAGCTGCCCGATTTGCCCGTTCCGCTGCCTATGCCAAGCATAGCGGAAATAGCGCTTGCGTCATTGATACCGCCCATATTGTCAATAATGCCCTGAATGTAGCTTTGCGCCGTTGCAGCACCTTCTTCATAAGCTGTGGCAGGCATAGACCCGAAAATATTGCTTACAGTGTTTGCTGTTTCCTCGTTAAGGTCGTCAAGCTGCCCGGAGATCTGATCCTGCGCAGTCTGTTCCGCTTTTGCCTGAAATCTCTCCCAATCGCTGTAATAAAGCTGCAGCTTTTCGGGCGATAAACCAAGCAAGGTATCAATAAAAGCCTGCCTTGAACCGTCCTCGTAATTCATTCCCATTATTTTTCCCATAAGACTGTCGGAAATGCCCGTTTTTTTCAGCTTTTCAAGGCTGCTGTTGTACTTGTCAATCTTCTTGATTTCAGCGTTCAGATCCGTAAGCACATTAACGTCCTTACCCTTGGAATCCGTTACCGTTTCGGAAAGGTCAATATCCGATAATTCTTTTTTTGTCTTCTCTTTTTTATCTACAAGATCTTTATAGTCCTCCGAAATCTTGTCAGACAGCTTTTGAGATTTCTTTTCCCATAGGTCAAGCTCTTCCTTAGCATCCTCTTCATCTTCCTTTTTTAATTTGTCTGCAAGTTCTTTACGCCCTTTAAGTATCTCAGCATTATATTTCTTATACTGTTCGCTTTGCTTGTCAAGCCCGTTGACGATAGTTTCAATGTCGTTCCACATCATTTCTTCCGTGTAACTTTCATCGGTTTCGTTCCTGAGTTTAAGAGCTTCTATTTGATCGTCAATGCTGTCCTCATAGGCTTTTTTTTGGCCTTCGGCGTCCTTATCCCTTAGCTTTTTTTGTTCATTTGCATATTTTTCATAAGCCGAAAGCTGCTTAAAATACAGCTCCGATTCTGTATTTACATTTGTGTCAAGATATTGCTTTAACTCGGCATAATATTCCGCCTCGCTGATTTTCCTCAAAGCAAGATTTTCGTCAAGTTTATCAACCTTTGCCTGCAGATTTTCTTCATATTTTTTCAGTTCTTCATCCTGCTTTTCGGCGTTTTCCCGTGCTTCTTCTTCTCGTTGTTTTGCCATACCGTCTGCAGCAATTCTTGCACCGTTGGAAGCTGCGCTTACTGCTCCTGCCGCTCCGGTAGCTGCGTCTTCGTACAGTTGGCTTATATCATTATCAAGTGATTCTATTTCCGCATTTATCTCTTCCAGATTTTCTTTTGCTTCGATATATCCGCTCTGATCCTTGTTTTGCAGCCATGCCTGGGGAGATATGTAATATCCTTTTTCTTCTTTCCTTGTTTCCATTTCTTCAATGGTCTTCTGGTATTCTCGCTGCTTTTTATATAATTCGGTAATTTCTTCTTCATATGCGTTTATTTTCGCTTTGTTGCGCATAGCTGCGATAACGCTTTCAATAGATCCTGCAAGAGAGTTATATGCTCCCGCCTGTTCGCCTATCAGCTGAGTGCCTTCCGGCATATATTGCTGTAATTCTTCTGCAAGGCTTTTTAACTGTTCTTCCTGCCCGATAGTACGGTTTTCGACTTTCCGAAGCTCCTCGTATTTCTGCGCCTTGTTTTCGATAACTGCAATTTCAGCTTCGGATGTTTCAATACTTTCTGCAGCATTTTGTTTTATCTGTTCATACTCTTCGTTAAGGTCTTTCAACTTATCAGATACGGCATCGGCTCTGTTTACAAAAGAGATCAACCCCACCGTAACAGCAGCAATTGCAGAAGCAAGCAGTATATATGGATTTGCAGCCGCAGCAACATTGTTCGCTTCCTGTGCTGCCGTCGCCGCCTGTGTTGCCGTTGTAAGCGTTTTGAATGCGTTTACTGCAGTAGATACAGCAGAACCGACAGCGGAAGCGCCTTTGAATGTAACATAAGCCGCCGCAAGAGACATCACAGCCTCTTTGTGCTCGATAAGACCTTTTGCAACTGTTACAACAACATCTCCGATACCCTCGATATTATCCATGATAGACGGCGCAGAGGATGAAATTAACTGTGTAAGTTCAAGCGCAACAGGCAGCAGCTTTTCTCCCAGCTCCGCCGAAAGATTCTGTATAGTCAGATCCATTATTCTCTGCTGATTTGCATAGCTGTCGGAAGTTTTCGCAAAATCTCCCTGTGCATCGGCAGTCTGCTGTAACAGATACTGATACCTGAGCATTGTCTGTTCCTGCTGTGACATCTTGCGCCAGGGCTTTTCGATACCCTCTGCAAGAGCATAAGCCTCCATATTGGTGACAGACATATTTATACCAAGCTGCTTTAACGGCTCGGTCTCGCCCGAAATTCCCGAACGTATCTTTTCAAAAGCAGTTTCAATATCGAGATTGTAGAAAGAAGCCATATCTCCGGCAAGCCCTACAAGGTTTTCCGACAGCTCAACAACGCTGTCGCTTGTTATGCCCTGAGATTTCAGCATAGCTCCGAGGGTACCCGTGTACTGCTTTGCGGCAAGCTCGGACATACCGAAGGACGTTGCAGCATTCTTCGCCCAGGTGTTTATTTTATCAGCATCACTTCCGAAAGTAGTGTCCACAACGTTCTGCACTTCCGAAAGGTCTGAAGCAAGCTCAATGCCCTGCTTTGCAAAATCAACAAATTCATCCTTGAGCCTGCGCAATCCCGATATTACAACATCGGAAAGGATATTTGCCTTGAATATATCACCGAATCCGACAGCGCTTTTGCCTGCGTTGTCAACAGCCTTTCCCAGTTCTGTTGTTTCTTTTGTCGCATCATCCGTGCTTTTTCCGGCGTTATCAAGCTGCAGCTTTGTATTTGCAAGCTCCTGTTTATACTGCCTTAAGCGGCTCTCTGTGTTTGTGATCTCCTGCTGATACTTTTTCTGTTCACTTGCAGATATGTCACCCGATTCAGCTGCCTTTTTCACAGCTTCTTCGGCAGATCTGAGCTGTTCAAGTTTGTTTTTGGTGCTTTCAATAGCCGTTCCCAAAAGGTCAAACTTGTTTTTCAGATTTTCTGTGTTTTCTCCGCCGTCCAGTTTAAGGCCTGCATTGACAGCTTTAAGCTCCGCAGAAGTGTTTTTAAGACTGTTTTCAATATCGGAAAGCGCCGCCGTAAGTCCGGAAGTATCAGCGCCTATTTTCGCCATATAGCCGTATTTACTTGCCACGTTCTCACTCCTCTAAAATTTTTTCGATCCTGCGGTCAAGCTCTTCACGAGCCTTGTTCTGATTTTCTACGATATGCGGTATGGGAGCAACGTTTGAACCGTTCCTTGCCTTGTGCCCAAGCTCCAGTAAATGAGTAAGCTGATAATTCGTCTTGTTGCGTACATAGCCCTGTACACGCCCTTTTTCATAGCTTTTAACAACGGTCATCCACCCTTTTTTATAGCTTCCGGGCTGATAATTTGCCTTTGCAACTCCACGGACAAGTACAACTCCGCTTTTCGGAACTTTTTTCCGCACGGGAGAATCTCTTTCTATATCCTTATAGGCTTCTTCGGTACATTCCTTTACAGCCTCGGCTATCTTCTTGGATTTATCTTCCGTGTATTTTTTCAAATCGCCGATAATTGCTTCCGGTATCTGTTCTATATCCATTTTCCACACCCGATTTTATGTTTTTTCTCTGGTTTTATCATAGCATAAAAAAAGCGTCCGAAACGGACAGTTCGGACGGGAAGATATAAAAATACCGCCTTGCAATTGACTGCAAAGCGGATTATTATGTTTGATTTATTTTACTATCTCAAAAAGTTCGGGCGGATAAAGATAATCTTCTGCTGTTTCATCAATTATTCTATACCAGCCTTTTTCAACAGAAATAACATTATAGATCTTACCGTTAAGTAATTCTAAAGGGTCACTTTTGCCAATGTATCTAACTTTCATCTTTGAACTCCCTTTTGACCTTTAAATCAACAACAGCGTTTTGACATTAATACCCCAAAATCAACTTATCTTCATATTCTGAAACATCATCAGAATTTGCATTTGGATTTTCCTTTAAGAAAGCTATCATTTTTTTCTGTCCTTCTTCATCATCAACGAAAGAAAGCATAACTCCAAGGACAAAATCAAAATATGAATCAGAAACATTTTCAAGAAGCTGTTTCAGTTCAGGGTTAGAAGCCAAAGCAAGTTCTGTTTTTAAACTCATATTTATCATCCTTTTCGGTAAATACAGTAATCATCAAACCCGTGGTTTTCAAAATAAAACATCACATCAAGTTCTCCGGAATAGTATTTGCACCACTTCTTGTTTGAATATCTGTTATTATAAATTGTATTAACATTTTGAATAAACGTTGAGTACTCTTTGTTGGAAACATTGCATTCCGGATACTTGAACGGATAACCTTTCTTATCAAGTTTAACACCTGAATTGTTTTTTGTCAACGTGTTTTGGGATTTTTTATGCTTTTTGCCACTATCATCAAAATCGAACTGACCGTTTTTCTTCCTTTTTTGCCCTTTAAATCGTAATTCTGCAATTCTACCCACTTTCTTCGTCATCGAATGCACGGGTATTAGAATTTTTTATCCATGGTCGAGACTCCATTTTTTCATCGATCATCTTGATAAGTCCATTAGTAGGGTCATGATAGGGGTTGTAGCGTAATTCCCACAGCCTCTTCTCCGCTTCGTCCCATTGCATCTGTGCACGGAACAGCGCAAGCCGCTTTTCGTATTCATCTGCACAGCTTCTGAATTCGTGCTCTAAATGAATTTTAGCCAGCTGATTTGAAAGACGTTTTACTTCATCGTTCCATTGATTAAATAACTCCCTTGTTTTTAAAGTACCACCATATTTTAAGCTGCCATATTCATGAGCTTTCATAGAAGCATAATCAAGGTCTGCTTCCAAACCCATAGCCTTATTAAATGTTTCGGGGTCATATTTGTAATTATTACCGTTTCCGTCACTTACAATATATTGCTTGTTGCCTTTTTGTCCTTTTTTTATCATAAGAGTAACTTTTTTTGAATAGCCGTTGCCCGAACCGCTTGTAAACCTGCCGTTAGTCGGGTCGTGATAAGGGTTATACCGCAATTCCTCCAGCCGCTTTTCCGCATCCGCCCATTGACACTCCGCACGGAGCTGTTCAAGCTGCTTTTCACGCTCCGCATAGTATTCATCGGAAAGACTTTCGGCAATTTCAACGGTGTCGTCAAAGGCTCTTGTTTCCAGAAGAGCGTCCTCACCCTCCGCACGGCATTCCACAGAAGTCCCTGCATAGCAGGGGAGCATTGTATTGTCAATTACCGATACCTCAAAAATATCAATATCCTTGAGCCTTCGCCTGGGAATGGTATTGCTGCGCTGTTCCATTTCGCTGTCATTTACATACATACCAAAAGACCAGCCCGTAAGCTGATTGTTTCGTGCTTTCTGTATGGTCTCCGCATCGGTTACTTCCGCATGAGCACGAAGCCCGATATTGTCCTCGGTAAGAGTAAGGCTCCCGTCGGCTATGGAACCGAGCCTTCTGTCCTTCCTGTGATTAAGCAGCAGTTCAACATTTTTTGCTCTTGAAAGTGCCTTGCGGAATACTCCCGGCTCTACCTGCTCAACAAAATCGCCTGTCTGACAGCGAATTGGGCGGCTGTCACGTCCCACAGCGTTTACATAGCCGTCTATGATAACACGGTCATTTCTGAGTTCTATCTGCATATGTACTTCACTTCCTTACAGTTCAAGATCTTCGTCGGCTTCGGTTTGTTTTATCCTGTATGCGTTGTTAAGGTATTCTCTGCCCTCCTTGGTCTTGGAAAGCGCAGCAATAAAAGCGTCACGCTCAAGGAGCCAGTAATCGAGGATAGATATTTTATCAATATCATATATGCTCATATTGGCATAATCGGCTACCAGCTTGTCTGAAACGGTGTATGCGGTATATTTCACTTCATCGTCATTGTTTGTTTTGCCCGGATAATAAGGCACTTCAAGCCCTGTCTGCTCCCGTATGTGCTTAAGGGATTCGGTATATACGGCAACAAGCAGCTTCTTGTCGCATATATCAAGCGGTACACCGACCTGCAGCATACCGCTCATTATACACGCCGCTTTGTCCGAACCGTCATAAGTTTTAAGCATATCCCATACAGCCTTTGTGCAGACAGGAACGTCCACCCTTCCGCACATAAGCTGTATATTTATGCTTTTCAGCCCGAGATTAAGCATTTATCATTATGCCCCCGTATTTTCGGTTTCGGCGGTGCTGCTTGCAGATGCTCCCGCAGTCTTCTTTCTCAGGTCGTCAATAATGATAAGCGTACCCTCGCTGTCTGCCGCTTCCGCAGTAAATACGCAGTCGATAACGGTTGCCTTGTCCTGCGTAAAGTCAAAGGAAAAGCCTTCCGTATTTTTGCCGACAATGATAACACGGAGCTTCTTGCTCTTATGCTCAAAGCCGATAATGTAGTTCTTATCGTTCTGATTGCCAAGACCGCCTATCTTTACTCTCTGAGAGCCGTCCTCGTTGTTCGTAACTCTTGCAGTGGAGCAAAGTGTCGCAAGTGTCTCGCCGTTCCAGGTCATAACTCCCGAGGTGAGCTTTACATTTTCCTTTGTGATTTCGCTTATCTTTACATAGCCAAGGTCGTCCTCATCCTCGTATTTTTCGGTGGAGTATTCAAACTTAGCGCCGCCCTTTATTCTTCCGAGGAGATTTTCTTCGCTTCCGAAGAATTTATCCCAGTCAAATGTTTTAGGGTCAAAGGTTTCAGCGTTACGCACTTCAACGTGCAGGTGACCGCTTCCGAGAGTGTATTCCTTCTTTTCAAACATGATCATACCTCCTGAAAATCAATTGTATTTTTGAATTTATATACGGTGATATACAGCTTGTCGTTGTCATCGTATTCATAATCGCTTTCAAGACCGTAACATTCCCTTATGCCGTCCTCAAACATAAGTTCATGCTTAAGGTCAGGCTCCGATTTTGTATCACGGTAGAAAATGCGCAGTTCATATGTAACATTCCAGTACATATTGTACCCGTCCGCTCCGTCTGCGCTGCGGTGCGAAATGCGCCATACAGCGAAACAATGCGCTTTTGGCGGAAGAGAAATAAAGCCGTCACGCTTGCACGGAATATCTCCGAAGCATTCTTTCATCACCGATAATACCGAATCAATGTCCATCAGCTTATCTGCCTCCTTGCCTTGAATTTTATCTCCCTATGCTTGAAAAGCACATCATCGGGCGGCGTGATAAGCTCATATATCACACCGCCGTGAATGATACGCCCCTTCTGAGGAATAATATCCATAAGCCGCTTGTTGTACCGCACGGAAACATTCAGACATTCTTCCGCATTTCCGCCTGCGTAATTTACCCAGTATTCCGAGTTTCGCAGACCCGACAATGCAGCATAGACAGTTATAAGATCCTGCCATTGTTCCTCATCGTCAAGCACCTGGAATGTTATCTTTTCCCGAAGTGTCGTTGAATTTACCATTTTACCGCCGCCTAACCTATGCAGTTTGTGCGGTGCATATCAAGTATGCACTTTGCAATGGGATTCAGCTTGTCCTGCTGCACCGTCATATCCCTGGTGTTGTACATATCGGAGCATAAGCAGAGGAAAGCGTACTGAAAATCGGCTATTTTGTCCGCCTCCTCATTTGTAAGCCCCGTATAGCTGAGGATATACGCCCTTGCCGATTCCATTATCCCGTCAATAAGCGCTTTGTCCTCGCTGTCATCATCGGTAAGCCTGAGATACCTGCACACAACATCAGCGGTTATTTCGCTGAGCTTCATTAAGCCTCACCCTCGTGTACAAGCGCCGCCAGCTTCTGGTGATTGATAACGTTGCAGTCAACTTCAAACCAGCCGACAATTCCGACTGCGTGCTGTGTAGCATACTTTTCGTTGAGCACCTGCATCTCGATCTGCTGACGCATATTAACACCAAGACCGCTGTAATCACCGTAAAGCACAGATCTTTTGCCTGCTGCCGCAACAGGCATATTCTCCGATATATAAACGGGCTTTCCGAGAATCATATACGGAAATGCTCCGGAAACATTGCCTGTGTTTGCATTAAGCATATACTGTCCGGTGCTGTCCTTGAGCTTCTTTATGGACAGGAATGTGGCATTATTCATCGTCCAGCACGCATTAGCCTGATATACATTCGGAATAGCCGACTGCAGCGCAATAAGGTCGTCTACGGTCACGCCGTTCTTGTTTGCCGCCGTAACTGTCGTATTGGTGGAAAGAGCGCCCTTTACAACGCTGTTCTTCTCTGCATCAACAACAGTTTTCTCCGCAAGGAGTATTTTTTCAAGGAAATATGTTATCTCCTTTGCCATTTCATCTGTAACGAAGCCGAGAATATCTATCTCGCTGTTTGTGATAAGCGACTTGCCGATCCTTGTGAGAACGCCTGCAAGGTAGCCTGTGAGGTCAACGGAAACAAAATTGCCTGCGGATGCCGTAAGCTCATCAAATTCCTTGTGGAATCCTACCGTGATATTGCTGCCGTCAGACTTTGCACCCCATACGGGAACTTTAAGTGTGCCTTTCACCGCAAACATTGTTGCGCCGGAAAGAATAGGGCAGATCTCCTTTACCTTGCTGATTATCATGCTGCTTATAGACGTAGGGATGACAGCGCCGTTATCTCCCATAGTTAAATTTGAATCTGCTCTTGTTTCGGAAACAGGCGCTCCGATCTGTGCCTTAATGTAGTTTTCAAAGGATCTTGTTTCCGCTTCCGTAGGCTTTACAGCTTCGGCTCTCTGTTCCTGCTGTGCCTGTACGGGTGCGTCGGGTTTCTCTGCGCCCTTATCGGCTTCAATCTTTGCCTTAAGTGCGGCCGCTCTGCGTTCTGCCGAAATAGTGCCGTTAAGGCTCTCGATCTCTGCGGTGATAGCGTCCATTCTGTCGCTTTCTTCCTTGGTAAACGCTCTTGTTTCCGCCTTTGCGCCGTCGATAATGCTGTCCATTTCGGTGATAAGGCTGCCTCTTTTCTCTTCAAGGCTCTTGACCTGCTCTGCTCTGAATTCTGCGGTGCGCTTTTTCATAGTTCTGCTCATTATGTGTTCCTCCTCTGTTATTTTTCGGTACATATAAGGGATTATCGCCCTTTACCTGCATTATAGCATAAAAAAACAGAGTAAAACGGACAGTTGTTTTACTCTGTATGAAAATATATACTGCCTTGCAGCTGAATGCAAAGCGGTAAAATATTAAAAAACTCCTTTCCGGGGCTATACTTGAATGGAAAGGAGCTTACAATATGAAAATATCTGTTTTTGAATTAAAAATATTTTGGTTCGTGTTCGGAGTATAAATAACCTTTTTTCATTTTTTATTATACGTCTGCGACCAAATTCAGTATATCCTCACAAATCTGACCTTCTTTGTTCAATCCGTTGTCAGAAAAACCGTGTAACTGTAAATGCTCTGAAACTTTATCAACAAAGCTTTCAACTTCATCTTCGGACATATCTGAATCAAAACTCGAACGAACGCCGATTTTTTCAAGCATAGCTTTCTGCTCTTTGCTAAAATTAGCAGTCATCTCATTTTCTTCCTTTCAACTTATTTCTCAGCTTTTTATGAGTTTTCCAAGTAGAGGTAAGTTTCCTATTTTCAGGATTTATAGCCGTGGTAGCACTTTCACCTATTCTCTGAAAACTTGGTCTGCCGTTTTCATCCCATTTAACAGGTTTTTCGTCAAGAGGATTATCAATTGCGTCAATAATTTCATCTTTTGTTATTCCTCGTTTGGCAGCCTGTTCAACAGCGTGATTGCTTATTTCAATATTTGACGAGTTAAGAGTGGACGTATCATATTCTTTGATTGGTTTGTTTTTTTCAATTATACCACTATTCTCTGATTTGTCAATCCCTGTATCAGAAATAGATTGATTTTCATTTTTGGGCGCAAACTGCCCGTTTTTAGGGTTGTGCTTATCATTTGCCCTTTCCTCAATTATATCACCGTTTCCTTTATCTGGAAATACATTTGCCGTATTTTCCCCCATAATTGCCGTCTGATTTGTATTCGGCGTATAAATAACCTTAGTCTGCGGATTGTAGAATACATCGTTAAGTCCCAGCTTGATATATGGGAAGTCAATAGGCTTAAGGTCTTCCTGCTCTCTTACGTCCGGGAGCTGCAGGAAACCGTTTCTGAGGCCTATCTCGTATGCCTGGTATCTCTGTATGATATTGCCCCTTGTTAGCTCTCTTGTGTCAAAAGCAAAGTATTTTTCCGACTTTTCGCTTTCCATAAGCAGATCGGCGTCAAGCGCCGCTTCGATAGTGTTAAGCGTCGGCGTTATGCAGTTGGATATAAGCGCCTGCTTTGCTCCCTCGGAAGATTCCGAGAATATCTCCGGAGGAACGCAGAACAGACGGCATATTTCGTCCGAATTGGTCTTTTTATTCTCGTTGAGCTGCATTTCAAGAGAAGTCGCCGAAGCCTCTTTGAAGTCCATTCCTTCATTCAGAACGCAAATATTATCCTCAACATCCTGAGAATTGGAAAACATCTTTTTCCACGCTTCCTTTACGCTCGCCATAGAATCTTTGGTCTGCTGACGCTGCGACGTAAGGAAGCCTTTCTTGTTGCCGCCTTTCTTTACAACAGCGTTTTCAAACTTCATTGTGTTGTATGCCACAAGCATTATCGTCTTGCTTTCGCTTATAATGCTTGTTCCGACGCCTTTACCCTTGCTTTTGCGAAGGATTTTCAGAAAGTCGCTCCTCGGGTATGCTCTGCCGTCTACCGATACCGTGTAATCTTTAAAAATCGCACTTGAATTCGGCGTAATGCACACTCTTGATTCATCAACATAATAAAGCCCCTTAACTTTGCTGTATACATCACGGTCAATGTATGTATATGAGCCTTTTCCAAGAAAATAATCAAGCACCCACAGCTTTTTCAGCTCCGTTCCGTTAAGCGTGTCTCCCGTATCTCCGTTAAGAAGCCGCACTCTTGGGTCATCGGAGATCTCCGTAACTTCTCCGTCTTTTTCCTCATACAGTTTGATAGGCAGCGTGGAAACTATATCGGAAATGAGATCGATACAAGCCTGAACAGCAGGTATCTCCATTGCCGAAGCCTTGTCTATTGCCGCTGTGCCGCCTATCAGCGCTTTCAGCAGGTTATCATCTGCCGTTACAATATCGGATTCCGCTCTTTTTTCTTTCTTTTGGAAAAAAGCCATTTCAAAAATCTCTCCTTTGCTTTAAAATACCTGCGCACCCCATGAAACGGTGGATTCCATTTCAAGCTGCATAAGATACATTGCATTTATAAGCGCTACAACACAATCGACCTTTCCGGCGCTTTTCTTCTTGTTAACGTACTTGTTGAGGTTTGTGTCCTCGGTACAGCGTGCGTTTTCAAAGTTTATTTCGAGCATAGCATTTTTTTCGTAGTGGAACGTATTATGCAGCACCGATTCTTTAAGCAGCTTCGTAGGTCTGTGCAAAAGACTTGAATGCTGCTTTATTTCAACACATTCGATAGGGTTTTCCGCACTTTCCAGCTTCTGAACTGTGGAAATGGCATTGTAACGGTCAAATCCAAGCTGTACGATGTCAACGCCGTACTTTTCGGGAATTGCAAGTATAAAATCCTCGATAAACTTGTAATCTATTATCCTGTCGCCGCAGTCAAAGCATACGCCGTCGCGGATAAGCTGCCGATAGTCCACCTGCTCACGCTTGGATTTATAATCAACGCTGTCCGCAGGGATAAATCCCCACACTTTGGCGTAGATAATATCATTTTCAAACGTTACCATTGCGGCGGCGGTGTTGTCGTCAGTTTGAGAAAGGTCAAGCCCTAACCATACACGGCGGCCTTTCCAGAAATCCGCATTTTCTTCTGTTTGGCAGGCTCTTACAAGCGTAATATCAATAAATCCCTCAACGCCCAGGCTCTTATACCTGATATTGCAATGCTTGCAGAGGAAGTTTTCACGCTTGCTCTCGTACAGAATAGCCGTTGCTCTCTTTTCGCAGAGATCCTCAAAAATATATTCGTGGTCAATTGCAACGGGGTTGCTCTGATAGATAACAAGGTCGTTTGTCTGCCATTGTTCGTCTGTCAGCAGATCATCGTCAGGCTCATACAACAGCGCAAAATACCGCTTGCTGAGCATATTTCCGTCAAACCCGTCAAGCACCTTCTTGGCAATGTCAATTTCCGTAAGCAGTACATTGTTGTCGTTTGGGTATTGCGTGGAAATAATAATACCCAGCTTGTTTTTGAGCGTTATCTGAGAAGAGCGCATTGCTTCAACGGGGTAATCGTCCATTGCTCCGGCTTCGTCTGCAAGAAAGATGTTAGCCATTTTGCCGTCCATCTTGTCTTCCGAATAAGCAAGGGGCGTGTAGTCGCTGTCGGTAATAAGACAGCGTATCTCGCTGCGCAGAGTTTTGAAGATCGTCCCGTCATTAAGCGCAGGAGAGGATTTTATTATTTTTTTGATAGCCGTCTGAAGCTCTTTCGACAGCTTAAGGTCGGGCGCAACCGAGAAGAACCTTCCGAACTGCCCCTCCGTAAGCATTCCTATGATGAAAATAACGCCCGAATAAAACGTCTTGAAATTCTTTCGGCATATTTCAAGCAGTGCTGTGCGGTAATATCGTGTGTTGTCGGCTCTGTTTTTTGTGCAGAACACAGCAACGATAAGCAGCCACGCATAGCGCTCCATACAGCTTATCAGAGGCTTTTGCAGGTCAGGGTGGATAATGAGCCGCAGCAGCTTGCATATCTTGCGGAACGTCTTTTCGCAAACATAAGCGTCCGGGTCTGAGCCGTCGACTATTTTCAGCCAGGCAGCGCATTGCTTTTTAACGTACTTAGGAACTTTTCTGTTGTTTTCTTCAATGCACCACAGCGCATATGTTACCGCCGGGCTCTCCTGTATAGTCAACCTGTCCACCTCCGCTTTATTTTATCTTAGCATAAAACAAAGCCGAGAAACGGACAGTTATTTTTCTTATGTCTCGTCGCCCTCATCATCCATAAGAGCCGCAAGCAAAGGATTTTCTTTTTTCTGCGGTGTTTTCGGAATAGATCTTAGCGCCGCCGAGATAGTCATAACGTTCTCCTTGTCAATAGCAAGCATTATATTTCTTTTTCTGTCGATAGCCGCACCCAACGTGACTTTCTGGGATTGCAGCTTGATTATCTGCTTCGTAAAAGACATGACCTGCTCAAAATCCAAATCTTCAAGCTCCTTAAACTTTTCCTCAAGCGCATCGGCAAGCTCTTTTATGTGCTGTATATCCTCTTCCAGTTCAACGATTTCTGCATACAGCTCGCAGTATGTATTTATCCCGGAAGAATATAAAGCGTCATTCTTGCCGATCTTCGTCATCAACTTCGATACACGCAAAAATTCCTTATGTGCAGTTTTGTTGCTGCCTACCTCTGAGCGCTCAAACAAAGGCTTTCCGCTGAGAACAGACTGTTCGGCACTTTCCCTCGCCTCAAGCTCAGCTTTGGTACGGTGGCTTTTACCCTCCGCTTTGATAACTCCTGCTGTTTTCGCCGGTCTTGCCACAAGCTCATCACCCTGCTTTCGTTTACTTCTTGGCTTTATCTTAACATAAAACCGAGCTGCAAAACGGACAGTTATTTATCCCAAAAATTTTATTTCGCTCATTTTGGGAAAAAATTATTTACAGAGGGCAGGAGTAGGTGTCCTAAGCTGACCCCCGAAAAACCTTGACCCTCGGGGGGTACTACTGTAATTTTTAGGGTGAGGAAGCAAAAAACTCTGATTTTGCTATTTTTTTCAGGTATTCTGCGGATATTTTGCCGCTTTCGGCAAGTTCGTGGTGACGATTGCACAGACATATGAGATTATCATCGTCAAGCCTGAGTTCCCAAGCTGATGACAACGGCTCTATGTGATGCACGCTTACATCATGCACATACTTTATCGGAGCTCCGCCGTAACCGATAGCGCATAGCCTGCACATATTGCGATCCCTTATACGGATATGCTCACGTTTATGCTGCCACGGCTTAGAGTTTCGGAATTTTACTATCGCATTATCAGCATTATGCTGCTTGCGCAGAGGACGTTTGGGGCAAACATAATTTATTTCATGTATTTTATTGCAATATGGACACGCCTTTTTCATTTCTTCACCCTGTTTTTGCGCTTAGGACTGCCTAAGTCATAATATTTATACAGCCTTTGCAGCGTTCTATCGGAAACATAGAACCGCATAGCCGCCGCAGTCCTGCTCATTCCTGATTTTTCAAGGTTCCACGCTTGTATAGTTTGCTCTCTTGATAAGCAACAGCCTTTCATTTATCATGCCCTCCAGACGAATACTCCACAATAACGTCCCTTGCATGCTCCATACCAAAGCATACCTCGACCCTATACCCCTGCTTGCGCAAGGCTCCGATATACTCCTCCTGAGCCTCTGACACACGGCCGCCCTTGACCCGTTTAAGCTCTATGTATAGGCCGTGGTATTTCCCTCTTGCAACAGGCAGGCATATATCCGGCACACCTGCCTTGACGCCCTGCGCCTTAAACCTTACCGCCTCTGCCTTGCTGCGCTTGCCGCCGTTGGGAATGTGGTACATAAGCGCAAGCTCGGGATATTTGCCTCTTGCAAAATGCGCCCAGGCAAAAAGCTGCGTTTGCTCTATGTCCTCGGTTGGCGTGTTGTTGTATCGCATCAAATCAGCCTCCTCATTGCATACTTGATAAAATTACCGCCCGTCAGCTCATCGGCACCGCTCCTTATGCTATCTGGGATAAGCTCATAGCCCTTTGGCGCTTTGGGCTTGTTCCAGCGTGCCGCCTCGATACGTTCAAGCCTTACCTTTGGCTTCTTCAAGCCCTTGCTTGTGATATAGCGCCGTTCTCCCGGAACGTGCGTGTCCGGCAGCTTGCCGCCCTTTGTCTTATCCACAAGATATTGGGCAAGCCCGTACCAGTCATAGTTTGCCCATAGCTTGCTGTTCTTGCGATACTGTATCTCGCCGCCGCCTGCCTTATCCCAAAGCTCCTCGATAATTTCACGATCCTTACGGCTGTGCAGTATGCAGTGATGATGGACGTTTCCGCCTTGCCCTATCTCGGTGTTGTACACATAGTCGCAGGCGTACCCTTGCTTTTTACAATAATCCCGATACAGCCGCAGGAACCGCCCGAAGATCTCCTTGCCCTCCGCAATTGTCATTACCGTTTTTGCAGGATAGGTAAATACAAGGTTGTAGTCGCCCGG
>CAMAIG010000002.1 GCA_945835085.1 uncultured Ruminococcus sp.
TCCCGATCTGGTCTTTCCAACTCTGTTAGAAATGAAAAAAAGGGGGGTATGCCCCGTGGAGAATGAGATAGTTGAAAAAGATGGTGTGCAGGAGTTCGATGTGATATATGCTGAGACTGTGAGGTCTATGCGGAATTTGGGCACATGGAAGGATGAGTTTCAGCCGAGCGTGGTTAGGTATTGCGAGATGCGGCTGCAATATAAGATGCTCATGGAGAGATGGTATGATTGCGGGTGCGTTATTGCTGAGGAATATACTAACAAGGCGGGGGCTACCAATGTTAGGAAGACAGCGCTGTATATCTCTATCGAGACGCTTAGGCGGGAGCTGCATGAGCTGGAGACCGATCTGGGGCTTACGCCTATCGGCTTGCGGCGTATCAATGATATGCTGAAAAATGCGGGGAAAAAGACTTCTGCTTTTGGGGAGGCTATCAGGGCTTTGTCGGAGCAGTTCGAGGAGTGATGTTACTTTGAGGAGCTTAAAACGTATTTTGCGGGTCAAGTGCGATTTTTGCAAGGAGTATATCGTTTGTGACGGGTCTCACACGGTTTTGGGCTTTCGCATGGAGAATGGTACACAGATAAACGCTTGCGGGGATTGTATTGCGAAGGTCGGTCGAATGAAGCTTAATAATGACAATGAGGGTATTGACAGGCTTTTTGATGAAGCGGGTATCAAGATAGAGTGACTTTTCGGAGGGAGCGGCTTGACACATACTAAAAGCGGTTTGCGGTTAAAATGCGACATTTGCAAGGGGGATATCCTTTGCGTTAGGACACATACTGTTGTCGGCTTTCGGCTGGAAAGTGGAAGACAGATAAATGCTTGCGGGGTGTGCATCGGCAAGATAGGGCTTTTAAAGCTCAATAATGACAATGAGGGTATTGACAGGTTTTTTGATGAAGCGGGTATCAAGATAGATTGATTTTTTCGGAGGGATATACATGATACATACTTACGAAATTCCCGATTGTCCTTTGTGCGGGACAGAGCTTAACAGACGGGCTAGAATGGACCCGCCCGAAAGGCATCACCCTATCGGGAAGAAAATGAGCTGGTATGAATGCCCGAAATGCGGTTACAAGACCGCCGAATGCGACTGCTACACGGATGTGCTTGCTGTTGCTTTGAGGGAGGTCAAGGAATATGAAGGGTAACTGCGAAAAGGTAATTGACGGGGTGCTTGTTCGAAATGCGGGCGGGGATATGCCCGATGAAGAGATCATGGAGTATATTTCAAGGGGGAGAAAAATGCACGGGTGCATTAAGGCTCTTACCGTTAAGGCTGTGGGTGATGATGTAGACTTGCAATATTATACTGCATCGGTACAGTTTGACCGAATACGGCGCATTACGGGATATCTTGTAGGTACTCTTGACAGGTTCAACAACGGCAAGCGGGCAGAGGAACGGGACAGGGTCAAGCATGATTTGTGATATTTTGATTATTGTTGCCGCTTTTGCTATAGTTGCTATTGCTATAGCTTTATCGGGGCATGATGATTAGTTGGCAAGTTCGGCAAGTTATCGGCAAGTTTTAAAATTGCTTTTGGGCGGGTGATGTTTATGACGGCTATTAAAAAATACCGCTTTCTGGCTGATATGACCCAAAAGGAGCTTGCTTTAAAAATGGGCGTTTCACAGGCTTGCATTAATATGTGGGAGCGGGGGAAAAGATATCCCGATATTGTCAGTCTTAAAAAGCTTGCTTTTATTTTGGGCTGTACTACAGATCAGCTCCTTGAAGGTATCCGAATTTAATAAAGGGGTCGAATTCGACTCCCTTGACTTAAACCTATCGATTTCGAGGGGTTTAAAATACTTAACGTTATTAAACACGCAAAATGCGTTATTAAACACGCAAAATGCGTTATTAAACACGCAAAATGCGTTATTAAACACGCAAAATGCGTTATTAAACACACGAAATGTGTTGATTAACACTTGAAATGTGTTGATTAACACTTGAAATGTGTTGTATTGTTCATGTGAGTGTTGGCAATGCTCAAATGAGTGTTGGGAGTGTGTGTTGTGAGAGTGTTGGAAAAATTCGTTGAAACTATCAGACCCGAACATATCTTTCCGTTACTGCTTATTGCTTTGGATATCGGGGCGGCGGTCATGTATGCAAAAAACGGCGATCACAAAGAAGCTGTTTATTGGGTTGCGGCGGCGGTGCTCAATATCTGCGTTACGTTTTGACAGGTAAAGTGTTCCCGACATTAATGTCGGTGACAAGATGCGGACAAGTTAAATAGGCGGTGAAAATATGGAAACATCAATCGTTAATAATAGCGGAGATATAATTGTTGTTATAAAATTTTATAACGGTGAATTTATAAAGATCTGTTGTTCGGGATATCTGTATGACGAGCATACAGAATCGTTCCGATGTTACGATGAAAACAAAGAATTGATCTTTATTGCACCGATAGATCGTATTTTATGCGCCTATGAAGATAAATACAGAATTTCCGAATAAATGTACATTATGTCACCGAAAGGGAGTGAATGCTTGAAAAAGCTTATCGAAAAGCTTATTTTAAGATATCTTTTACGGCACAATGGAATAACGTTATTTGCGGTTTTCCTGCGGATTTGCAGATTAAATTGCACTTTTTAGCAAATTACAGGCAAGTTAATGACTTGTTCGGAAATACCGAACAAGTCGGAATTTCCGATATTTATATGCAGCTTAGAGTACATTTAGGGGTCACGCCCCGAGGCTGCACCACATGGTCTTGGAATGACTGTAAAAATCCCGTTACGCACTGACGGATAGGTGTGACTGTAAGGAAAAACAGGAAGAACTCCCATCGGGGCATCCGATGATAATAATAATCTGCAAAGCGGATGTCATCCGCTTCTTATAAATATGGCCGTGGGGAGCGGCGAAAAGCTCCGATCATAAAAGGCGGTGAAGTGGTGATAGCGTGAAATTCAAGCATTTTGACAGGGTAATGAATTATGCAAGGTCGGCGGTGGACGGCAGCATTGATGTTTGTCCCGAGATCAAGCAAAGCTGTGAAAGGTTTTTGCGGGACCTTGAAGATGATCGGTGGGAGTTTTTACCCAAAGATGCGGAATTTGTTATCGGTCTTATTGAAGGAACGTTATGCCATCAACAGGGGGAACAGCTTAACGGCTTGCCGCTAAGAGGTACACCGTTTATCATGATAGATTATCACTACTTTATTGTGTATAATCTGTTGGGCTTTTACTTAAAGGGCACTATTGAGAGGCGTTTTAAAGAGGCTTTTATCATGATACCCCGAAAAAATATCAAGACTACCTTTGCGGCAAGTCTTGCATGGGCTTTGGGTATACTTAACAGGCGGTCATGTTCCAAAATTTACATTGTGGGAGCGGCGTTAAAGCAGACCCTTGAAAGCTTTAATTTTCTCAAATACAACGTGGACAGGCTTGACCCTAATCACGAGGACTTTAGAGTTATTGACAACAACAACGAACACAGCATATCCTGTGACCTGGGTGACGGGGCTATGTACATAAATGCGCTTGCTTCTAACCCCGACAAGCAGGACTCTTTTAACTGCAACATTGTTATTGCGGATGAGCTGCACGCTTACAAGACGCCGAAACAATACAACATATTAAAAGAGGCTACGAAGGCTTACACGAATAAGCTTGTTATCGGCATTACAACGGCGGGCGACAACAAAATATCTTTTTGTTACCGCCGCATGGAGTACTGCAAGAAAATCCTTGACGGGACCGTTAAGGCTGAGAGCGAATTTGTATTTATTGCGAAAGCTCCGGAAGACGAACGGGGAAATGTTGATTATACAAATCCCGCTGTACACAAAATGGCAAATCCCGCATACGGATTTTCCATCCGTCCTGCGGACATCATGAATGACAGCTTGCAGGCACAAAATGACCCGCAGCAGAGAAAAGACTTTTTGGCGAAAAGTCTTAATGTGTACACATCTGCAATTAAGTCTTACTTTGACATCAAGACTTTTCAGAACTCCGACAGCAAGTACAATTTCACGGTGGAAGAGGCAATAAAGCTTGTTTCCCATTGGTACGGCGGTTCTGACCTTTCTAAGCTTCATGACCTTACGGCGGGGGTGCTTTGCGGGGAGATCAAGAATTACTACACCGACTCGGAGGGTAATTCACATGATATACTGCTTATCTATCCCCATTGTTGGTTTCCCGTTACGGCGGCGGCGCAAAAGGCTGATGAAGATGATATACCGCTTTTCGGTTGGCGTGATGATGGCTGGCTCACTATGTCAAATCAAGAGACTGTCAATCACAATGAAATAGTCAATTGGTTTAAGGCTCAAAGAGATGATAAAAAGTTTATCATTGACCAGGTGGGGCATGACCGCAAATTCTGCCGTGACTATTTCCTTGGTATGAAGGGCGCAAAGTTTGACATTATCGATCAGCCGCAAAACTATTGGAAAAAGTCGGAGGGCTTTAGGTACATCGAGAAAAAAGCCCGTGACGGGGATATCTATTATTTCCACTGTGACGCTTACGAATACTGCGTTTCCAACGTGGCGGCGGTGGAGCTTACGGATGACATGATAAAGTACGAAAAGGTCATGGAACAGCACCGAATAGATGTATTTGACGCTTCTGTGTTTGCGGTGATACGAATGCTGGAACGCCGTGAGGAAAGCAATGACATACAGAAACGTAAGGAAAAAGTAAACAAGTGGTTCGGAAAGAAGGGATAAAATGAGCAAGAGAAGGAAAAAGCCAAAGGCAAGGGCAGAGCCTAAGGGAAATATTGCGCTTTGGCTCAATGACCGTGAGGACGGGAAAATCATCTATCCTACGGGGTACACGCCTTTATCGAAAAACGAAGATGTGCTTTTGTGCGCCGACAAGATAGCGGACATGGTATCGAGTATGACGATCATGCTTATGGCAAACGGCGAGAACGGCGATTACCGCATAAAAAATGAGCTTTCCCGAAAGCTTGACATTTGCCCGTGTCGGGGAATGAACCGTAAGAATTTTGTATACTGCATTGAGCGGGACATGATACTTTACGGTAATTCCGTTGCTATCCCCGAATTTACATCGGAGGGGTATCTTGACAACATAAGGCTTCTGGACGGCGGGGAATGCGAGATAGTACAGGACATTGACGGTGGAAGCTATTACATACTTTACAGAGGGGTAAAGCTTTATCCCGATGATGTTTTACATTTTGTGCTCAATCCTTCGAGGGAAAACCACTTTTGCGGGGACGGGTACAAACACATTATCCGTAAGACCGTTCAAAATCTTTTGCAAGCAAATGCTACTAAAAATTCATTTTTGCAATCGAAGTGGCAGCCGTCTCTTATCATTTCGGTTGAATCGGATTCGGAGGAACTGATTGACCCGGAACAGAGGCAGAACATTTTAGGCTCTTACCGCACGGACGCCGAAAAGGGCGAACCCTGGCTTATCCCTGCGGGGGAAATTAAAGTTGAGAGCATAAAGCCCTTGACGCTCAATGACCTTGCAATACAGGACAGCATTAGTCTTGACAGGCGTGTGCTTGCTGCTGCTATCGGCATACCGCCCTTTATGATGGGTGTGGGAGACTTTGACCTTAACAGCTACAACAACTTTATAGCTACAAAGATCATGTCTCATGCTATGATAATACAGCAGGAGTTTACCGCAAAGCTTTTATACAGTCATGATATGTATTTTAAGCTCAACCCGAAATCTCTCATGCAATACAGCATTTCGGAGAAAATGGGATATGTCAAGGACATGGTTGCGGGGGGCATGATGTGCCGCAATGAGGGACGGCAGGAATTTGACCTTGCACCTGTGGACAGGGACGGAATGAATGACTTTATCGTGCTTGAAAACTACATACCCGTTGACAGGGTGGGCGATCAGGAAAAGCTTAAAGACAAAGAGGTAAAGGGTGATAGTGAAAATGGAGATGAATAAAAGGAACTCATATTCCAGGGAGCGGCTTAACGTTCGTGCGGACGAAGGCGGGGAAATGGTCATTGAGGGCTATTTTGCCGTATTCGGGCAGGAAACGAGGATATTTGACCGCTATTATGAACAGATAGGGCGGGGGGCTTTCGACAACAGCCTTAAAAATAATGATATCCGCTGTCTGTTTAATCATGATGACGGTATTGTTTTAGGCCGCATGGGCAATGGCACGCTGTCGCTTCGGGCTGACGATCACGGGCTTTTTGGCACTGTTAAAATAAATCCCAATGACAGTGCGGCAAAGGATATCTATGAGCGTGTAAAGCGTGGGGATATCAGCGGTTGCTCCTTTGGGTTTTATCCTGTGACCGAACAGTGCGAGGAACGCATGGACGGCGCACACGTTACCGTTACCGAGGCTGACACGGCAGAGGTTTCTATCTGTACATTTCCCGCCTATGAGGGTACGGAAATTTCAGCCCGTAAGCGGGACTTTGAGGCAAATCAAAAAGAGGCGGCAAAGCGCAAAAGAGCCGCTTTAAAATCAAGATTGGAGGGCATTAAACATGGCAGCAACGGCATTAATACTTAAGTATCAGATCAGACAGGCTAAAGCTATCCTTGCCGATATCCGTAAGGCAAAGGCAGATTTTGAGGTGAGGGAGCACACTATCTCCGAACAGCTTGACCGTGCAGACCTTTCCGATGATGAGGCGGCACAGATCGAAGCTGACATTGCCGCTTTGGAAAAGGAGACGGCGGACAATGTTACGGCGGTAAACGGTCAGGTCAAGGCTGTTGGCATTGAGGGCTTTGACAATGCGGGCAGCTCCATTGCCGAACAGGAAACTAAGCTTACGGATAAGATATCGGAGCTGGAAGCAGAGCTTGCGGGCTGTGAGGAACGCAGCAAGGCGGCCGTTAAGGCTGACAGCAAGGGAGCGGCGGGAGAAAAGACCGAACCCGAAAAGAGAAACGGAGGTTTTGATAAAATGACACCCGAAATCAGAAAAGGCTTTTTCAAGGGATATACAAGAGACCAGGTCACGAGCCTTGTTAAGCGTGATGATGTAAGTGCTTTCCTTGGAGCGGTAAGGAGCTGCAAGGGCAAGATCGAGACAAGAGGCGTTAACAACACGGGGCTTACTATCCCCGACATTCTTATCGGTACACTTGCCGATAACATTGACAGGTACTCAAAGCTTCTTAGACACGTCCGTGAGGTGTCTCTGAGGGGCAAGGGCAGACAGAACATTCTGGGAGCTTTTCCCGAGGCTGTATGGGTGGAGACTACGGGCGCACTTAATGAGCTGGAGTTCGGTTTCAGTCAGGTCGAGGTAGACGGCTTTAAGGTAGGCGGCTTTATTGCTGTACCAAATCCCACCCTTGAAGACAGTGACGAAAACCTTGTTGCGCTCATTATGGACGCTTTGGCACAGGCTATCGGCAAGGCTCTTGACAAGGCTATACTGTACGGAAACGGCAGCAAGATGCCTATCGGTATTGTGACAAGACTTGCTACTGCTTCACAGCCTGCATGGTGGGGCACTTATCAGTCGGAGTTTACAGATCTGCACAGCTCCAACATCATAAAGTTTACATCCACACAGGCGGGGCTTGAAGGTGCAAAGTTTTTTGCGGAGCTTTGCAAGGTTTGCGGTGTTCCCAAAGAAAACTATTCGGACGGCCGTATCTTTTGGGCTATGAACCGTAAGACAAAGGCGCACATCATGGCAAAGGCTGTGACCATGAATGCGGCCGGTGCTATCACTGCACAGGTCAATGACGAAATGCCCATTGTAGGCGGCAGGGTCGAGACCCTTGACTTTATGGCTGACGGTGATATTGTGGGCGGTTTCGGCTCTCTCTTCCTGCTTATCAACCGTAAGGAGATCAAGATGGGCAGCACAGATCAGGCAAGATTTATTGAGGATCAGACGCTGTTTAAGGCTACTGCACGTTATGACGGCAAGCCTGTTTTCGGGGAGGGCTTTGTGGCTGTAAATATCCTCGGAAATGAGGTCAAGACAACTATTGACTTTGCGGAAGATACGGCTAACACATAAAGCTAAGCAGTTAATATCAAAGCGGAAAGGGACGGGGGTGATACCTTTTGTACAGTGAGATATTAAAAATGGTCAAGTTTGACCTTGGTATTTCCACAAACAAGCGTGATGATTACCTTTTAAAGTACATCGATGCGGCGGCGGGTGAGATACGCCGTAAGGGTATTACCCTTGACCTTGACAGCAGCGATGACATGATACTGCTTGCAGATTATACGGCGTGGGTATACCGCAAAAGGACGGAAAATGTGCCTTTATCCGCTAATCTGAGGTTAAGGCTTACAAACCGCCGTGTTAAGGAGGGTGCAGACAGATATGCTAAACAGCAGCAAGGAAACGATACTTGAAAATGAATGCACCCTTATTTCGGACAACGGGGAGCGGGTCGAGATCTTTTGCGGGGAATTTCCGATTTATTCGGGGGAATTTCATGCGGCTTATCAGCAGGGCATACACGCACAGAAGGCACTGCTTATCAATTCCGATGAATACAGCTATGAAGAGCGTGTGGAATATGGGAGTGTTTTATATGCTGTGTATCGAGTTTTTGCCCGCACTGACGGGTATACAGAGCTGTATCTCAATCAGAATGCGGGAGGCGGGTATTAATGGAGCTTGCCGAACAGATACTTAGGGAGCTTAAAATATACTCCGATGCCGAAAATGCTGTAATGCAGCAGGCTGCAGAGGAAGCCCTTGAAAGAGCCAATGCGGAAATTGAGCGGCATATCACGTTTAATCGGAGCAATTCGGATGATTATGTCAAGGCGTGGGCTATTGCAAAGGGTGACAGAGGCAATACCAAAAGCGGTGCTGTTTGGTATGTTAAGCCGCCCCATTACCGCTTGACGCATCTGTTGGAACACGGTCACAGACTTAGGGACGGCAAATCGAGTTCAAAGGCATTTCCGCATATCGAGTACGGCGAGACACTTGCTGTACAGATCTATGAAGAATTGTTAAGGGAGCGGCTATGATAAACAAGTGGAAGGATATCTTTGAGGGGTTAGGCTTTAAGGTATCGAAGTGGCGTTTGCCTAAGGGCGCAAAGGGGACCATTTTCCCCGCACCTTACATTGTCCTGCAAAAAAATCTTGACAGCGTAAGTTGGGCTGATAACAAGCCTTACAAGGTTTGCGAGGAAATAACGGCTATCCTTGTTATGAGTGCAGATGATGAGGCAAGCGAAAAGACGGTGGTTGACTATCTTTTGGAGGGCGGCATCGGGATAAGAAAGGATGAAAATCTGTGGGACTATGACATGAATGTCCATGTGAGAATACTTACTTTTACCGATGTTGAGAGATACAGCCCCGAAAGGTCATATTGAAAGGAGTGGGTCATTTATGGATAAAATTACATACGGACTTGAAGAGGTTTATGTACACCCTATTGTTTATGACAGAAAGACAAAGGTGTACACTTACGGCGAGCCTATCGAATGGCCGAGTGCGGTAAGCGTTACGCTGCCGAAAAACGGCTCAATTAAGAAGATTTACGCCGATAACGGCATCTGGTACACCATTGAGGCTAACCAGGGCTACACGGGCGGTAACTTTGTATTTTACTCTATTCCCGAGGATATCGAGACAAAGATCATGGGTAAGCTTAAGGTCAACGGCGTTATCGTTGAGGACAGCAACACCGTGACCAAAGAATGCTGTGTTACTGCTAAGTTCAAGGGTGACGAGAGCGACAAGCGCATTGTGCTTTACCGCTGCAAGTTTGACCGTTCTGAGGTTACGGCGAAAACAAAGGAAGAGGAAATTGAGGCGCAGCAGTACACCATTCCCGTGGAGGTAATGCCCCGTGAAAATGACGGCATTGTTAAGGCTTCGGCAAGACTGCTTGATGCGCCCGACATTTACAACAACTGGAACGACACCATTTTTGAGCCGCCCGTTCCCGACATTATATCCTTTAAGTCGGCTGTTAACTCTGACGGCAGTGCTTATGTTATGGATAAGACCCAAAACACATTTGAGCTTAAGAGCGACAAGGCAGATGACAAGGTATCTGTTTCCCTGGGTAACGGCAATCTTACGGCTGAGATCAAAAACGGAGAAAGCGAATGCCCGGGCGGTGTTATTACATACCAGTCGGGGGAAAACAATATCACTGTTACTGTTAAACACACGCCCACATCTACCGAGAATGTTTACACATTCAAGGTTACTTACACGGCGTCAAGTTCATAATTCTTTTTCGGCGGGAAAATTCCCGCCGATTTTTTTAAAATGAGACCAACGGGGGGATTTTTTGCATTATAATATAAAAAACGGACGGGAGCGGAATTATAAATGGCGGTCAACGGTATTAAAAATTGTTACTTTGCGATAATGGACGATGAAGCCTCCGACAGCTACAGCACACCTGTGAGCCTTTCGGGAGCGGTGAGCATTGACCTTGCTCCCACTCTTGTACAGCGGTCACGGGCTGTTCTGGGAGGCTATGGGGGCAGAAATTACATCAATTACGTTAACGGGGCGGCGGGGACCTTATCTGTTATGGAGCTGCCTATTGATTTTTATACAAGCGTTCTGGGGTACAAATATCAAAACGGCTGTTTAAGGCGGTATGCTTTGAAAAAGCCTGTACATTTTGCGCTTTTGTATGAGACCAACGACATTAACGGCGGGGGTGTTTCGGGGCGGCGCAAGGTTTGGTATGACTGCATTTGCAGCGGGTTTCCCGACAATCTGGAGACCATTGCAGAGGTAATGGGGGCTACTCCCTTTGCGCTGTCTATTACGGCTTATGCGAGGCTTAAGGACGGGGCAATATCTAACAGCGTAAGGCTTATTGACGACCCCGACAAGTACAACAACTTTTTTGAGGCGGTGTTATAATGGAGCGGGCTATAATGATAGGTGACAAGGCGGTGGTGCTGTCTAACTCTTCCCGTGCGCTTGTATATTATCGTGAGCAATTCGGACGGGAGTATTTTGACGAGCTTAAGTCCGCCGAACAGGTCGAGGGCTTTAAAAAGACTTTACGGTTGGAGTGCATAGGATATCAGATACTGTGGGCAATGGCAAAGGCGGCTGACTGCACCATATCACCGCCTAATATGTGGATGCGGGAGCTGGGGAAATTTTCGGTAAAGCGGGCTTTAGCCGAAGCTGAAAGAATGATATATGACGGCATGGAAACTCACTGCAAGAGTGAGGGCGGGGAGAAAAAGCCTTTTAAGACCGAAAATCTGATATCTGCTTGCATTGCCTGCGGGCTTTCGGTGGATTGGGCTTTGAATATGCCCCTTGGTATGCTTATTGACATACTTAATGAGTACGCAAACAGCCGAAAAACGGGAGCGGATGAAAAGGGCAAGGACACTGTGAGAGAGGCTACACAGGCTGATTATGATGATTTTTAAGGTGATGTGACATGGCTATAGACAAGAAAATAAAGGGCATTACCATTGAGCTGGACGGCGATACGAAAAAGCTTAACGACTCTTTTTCGGAGGTCGACAAAAAGGCAAAGGACATTGGGGCAAGCTTAAAGCTTGTTAATGAGCAATTAAAGCTTGACCCCAAAAATGCAGAGGCGGCGGCGCAGAAGCTTGTACTTTTACAGCAAAAGGCGGCTAACACCTCCGAAAAGCTTGAAACGCTTAAAAGTGTACAGGGGCAGATACAGCAGCAGTATCGGGACGGGGTCATTGATGAAAGTCAGTGGGTCGCTTTTCAGACAGAGCTTGCAAAGACCGAAAATCAGCTTAACAGCACTTACAGGCAGATTGAGAGGCTTTCGGGGGCAACAAACAATGCAAAAAAGGATATTGATAATGCTACCGAATCGACATCTAATTGGGCTGATGTTCTCAAAGGCAGTTTGCTTTCGGATGCAATAACAAACGGCTTGCAAGCTATGTCACAGGCTCTTGTTGATTTTGCAAAAAGCTCTGTTGAGGTCGGCAAGAATTTTGACAGCTCAATGTCTCAGGTTGCGGCTACTATGGGTATTCTTCCTCAGGGAGAAACCTTTGAGAAGCTTACAGCGGCAGCGGAAGAAATGGGCGCAACTACCAAATATACGGCGGCACAGGCAGGAGATGCACTTAATTATCTTGCTCTTGCGGGATATAAAGCAGATGAAAGTATAGCGGCTCTTCCTACCGTGCTTAATCTTGCACAGGCAGGCGGTATGGAGCTTGCGGCAGCTTCTGACATGGTGACTGACAGTTTATCGGCTTTGGGTCTTGAACAGTCTCAGATGACAGAGTTTACCGACAAAATGGCTGTTACGGCTCAAAAGTCGAATACGTCCGTATCGCAGCTGGGAGAAGCTATATTGACCATGGGCGCAACCGCAAAGGATATGAAAGGCGGTGTTACGGAACTTAATACAATGCTTGGCGTTCTTGCCGATAACGGTATCAAGGGCGCAGAGGGCGGCACAAAGCTTCGTAATGCATATTTAAGCCTTACAGCTCCTACAGACAAAGCAGCAGAAACGCTTGAAAAGCTTAAGGTAAGTGCTTATGATGCCAACGGTGCTGTAAGAGCTATGCCCGATGTTCTCAATGACTTTAACAACGCTCTTGCAGGCATGGAAGACCAAGAAAGAATTGACATTATAAGCACAATTTTTAATGCAAGAGACATTGGAGCTGTAAATGCCCTTTTAGCAACATCATCGGACAGATACGATGAACTTGCCGGGTACATTGAAAATTCTACGGGAGCGGCTGAGCAGATGGCGGCTGTCATGAATGACAATGTGGAAGGTGCATTTGCAAGCGTTAACTCTGCGGCAGAGGCTTTTGAAAAGGCTGTTTATGATAAAATAAAAGAGCCATTGAAGGACGGGGCAAATGCTGTTGCGGAGCTTCTGAGAAGCATGACGGAAGGTCTTGACCCCGATACTGCGGAACAGATCATTGCAGATCTCGGAAATGCATTGATTGACGGTCTATCCAACACAGAAGATATGATAAGGCAAGCATCGGAATTTTTGATACCCGCTTTACTGTCTGGGATAAACGAACAGCTGCCGGGTGTTTCGGAAGAGGCGGGAAAGGTCATTGAGGTTTTCGTACTTGCTCTCATAACGGCACTGCCTTATCTGGCAGAGGGTGCTTTGTTGATCGTTGAAGGGCTTGTATCGGGTATTTCGGAAAATCTCCCCGAGCTTCTGCCTGTTGCCATCAAAGCGGCGAATACTTTTGTAAACGGTGTGCTTGACAATATCTCTACAATTATAGATTTGGCAACACAACTTATTATTGCGCTTGCAGACGGCATTATTGAGGCTTTGCCCGAGATCTTGAAGACAGGTCCCACTATAATGATAAGGCTTGCAAGTGCGCTTATAAATGCAATACCCAAATTGTTGGAGGCTATCCCGAAAATACATAGTGCTATTATTGAGGCTCTTACATCTATTGACTGGATAGAGACGGGCAAGGAGATGATAGCAAGTCTTTTAAACGCTTTATTACAGGCGGTGGAGAGTGCTAAAAATGCGTTTTTGTCTTTGGGTCAGACTGTTTTTGGGTATCTTTTCGGTGACGGCGGTGACGGGAGCGGCGCAAGCTACAGCGGGTCTTATTCTGGCGGCGGCGGTAAGGTCGGCAAGGTGGATGTTGCTGAAAATACTGCTGCTATGTCGGGGTACAAAGAGGCTATTGACGGGGAGATCGAGACAATTGAGGCGGCGACTGCTGACCTTGAGACGGCGGCTGAACAGGCAGAAGATACTGTTGAGGAAACCGCTGTAGGGCTTGAAGAGGCTCTTGATGATCTTGACCATAAGCTTGCCACACATAAGATATCGGAGGCTGATTACTGGAAACGGCGCAAAGAGGTTTTGGAAAAGTTCCGTGATGAAGAGTCGGAAGAGTGGTGGAAGGAATACGACAAGGTCACGGACTACTATGACAAGCTGGCTGAGACCGAAAAGGCGGCTGCAAAAAAAGCGGAAAAGGAACGGGCAGATCTTGCAAAAGAATTGGCTGACAAAGCCAAAAAAGACAAGGAAGATGAAATTAAAAAAATTGAGGACAGTGCAAAAAATCTGCACCATAATGCTCAAATAAAGAACATCAACGGCGAATATTCCGACAGCGAATATTACGATTACATTGAGAATGTGCTGCTCCCTATGCTTGATAAGGAAAGCACGCTTTATCAACAATATGAAAAGGAAATTGCTGAAGGTCGTAAGAAAATCCGTGAGGAACGAAAAAAGCAGGATGACGCCGATCTAAAGGAAAGTGAGGAATATAAAAAGAAGGCTGTTAAGGCTGCCGAAAGCGAGATAGATGCCATTTATGACACCTATGAGGCTAAATACAAGGAGCTTGAAAAGCTTAAAGAAAATGCTTATAAGAAGTTTATGAGCATTGGCGGGAATATCTTTAGCTACTCAAAGGACGATAACGGCAATGTCAGCATGACCATTGAAGACATCAAGAAGCAGATGAAGCAGATGGAAGACTTCTATGCGGATGTGAAAAACCTCAAGGACAGCGGGGCGTCACAGTCGCTTATTTCGGAGATCCTTGCCATGAATGATGAAGAGGCGGCGGCGTGGGCTGATTACTTTTCGGACATGAACACGGACGAATTTGAAACGCTCAATGCTCTTTACAAGAAAAAAGATCAGTATGCGAAAGACCTTGCCGATATGCTTTATGCTGAAGATGAAAATGCTCTCGGTGAGGGGCTTAAAAAGGAGCTGGGAGAGTATTACAGCGGGTCGGATGATGCTAACACCTATGCGGATGATTTTATTGCGGCGCTTTTAGAGCGTGACAGCGATTTTCGAAAAGCCTTTGATGATGTTCTGGGCGGGAATATTGCCGATATACTCACGAAATCGGGATATATCACACTGCCTAAAGTGGGTGATGTTTCCGTGCCTGCGGTTGCCGACACAAAAACGGCTCAAAGCACGGCGGCGGTGACTGAGACAAAGACGGCTGTTGATACTCCCAAAGCTGACACGGTTTCGACGGGGTCGGCTGACTACAATATTATTTTAGCGGATATTTATAATCTGCTTAACGATATTTACGGCAAGCTTAACAGCTTGACTATTACCGTAAACACACAGCTTACGCTTGACGGGGCTGTTGTTGCTATTGCAAAAAAGGTAACGGCCTTGCAAAACAGCGAAAAACGGATAACTAACGGGTAAGGAGGGATATTATTATGGTTTATCTTAAGGTTGGGGAGCTGGATTTATCAAAATATTGCTCCGAGGGCAATTTGTCCATTGACAGGGAGGCGGTATTTGACAGCGAGAGCGACTTTTCCAACGTTTACGGACAGACCGAAAAAAAGCTCATTGGGCACTCGGTTAAGATCGGGCTTAATTTTGTAGGCATGGAAAGTGCCGATGCGGCGGCTTTGGAAAAGGCGGTTGCCGACAGTGCAATAGCGGTTGAATATGAAGCTCCGAACAGGGGGAGCGGTACTTTTTATTGTCCGTCTCTTAAATTTACGCTGGAAGATGATGTTGCAGGAAAGACATACTACAGCGGCAGCTTGTCGCTTGCTTGTGATGTTATGCCCTGCGAAGGTCTTTAGCCCGGAGGAACAGTTCAGAGAATACACTATCATTGTGGGGGGTATCAAGTTCAGCGGCAAGGAGCTGGCTAATATATCAATAGCAAAAAGCATTGCCGCCCCGGGTCTGCACGGTATTGTTACATCTTGCCTTACCTTTGATGTTATCACGGATGCGGAATTTGACGAGGAAACCGAGATTATTACTAAAATCGGGCTTGACTTGCCTACTTTTTACCTTTCGGCGGCTACAAGGCGTGGGAATACTCTGTCTATAACCTCTTATGACAGGTGCAACGCTCTGGGGCGCACCTTTGACAGCAGCGGTATGATAGACGGTCAATCCTACGGCGGGGCTATGATAATCGCTAAAATTGCAAGTCAATGTGGGTTTGCAGACTCTTCTCCTTCCAGTGCGGCTGTTGTTTACAAAGAGGATGTGGAGGGCAAGTCTTGCCGCAATATCTTAGAGGAGATAGCTAAAGCGGATATGGCGATTGCTTTTTGCAGGTCGGACAACTCTATCGGGCTTGCCCCTTCCGAGAGCGACAACGGCGGTATCACGATATATGAGGATAAGTCGGAGGGGCTGGAGGTATCGGGTAAGAGGACTATCGGGCTTTTACAGATCGAGAACGACAAGACCTCGGAGGTGTTTTCGCTGGGTAACGGAGACCCCATGCGGGCTTTCTGTATGTCGGGCATTTTTATGACGCAGGATATTTGCAATGAGATAGCACGGCGTTTTCTTGACAAGGGCGGGACTATCGGTTATACTGCATGGAGCTGCAGCAAGGCTGAGATCGACAGCAATGTTGATGTGGGCGGCGGGGTATATTATGGCAATAATCATTACAGGGTGCTTGATATTCGGATATCCTGCGGGGCTTATGCTATTTATGCGGCGCTTTCCGCTCCGAATTATGAGATGTCTTTGTCCGATTACACGGACAAAATTACACGTAAGGTCAATAACAAGATCGAGGTCGGGAAAAAGTACGGCTGCACTCGGATAAACAAAAACAAGGGGTATACTCTTGTTGACAACGATGCCGAACAAAAAGAATACAGCTTGATATCTTTGGGTGACGGGCTGTTTCAGAACGGCAAGACGGGGGATATTGAGTGCAAGCTTGACTGCATCGGGACGGACACTTCACAGCCGTGCAAGACGGTTTACGATTACGGTAAATACACCGTTACCGTGGGGTGGACTGAGAATGAAAAGGGTATCAGGACTGACCCGTGGTTTAGGCGTGATTACAAGAAAGTGGGTGATGATAATGGGGCTGATACATGATGCGCTTTCGGGGCGGGGCGGGGGCATTACCAAAACTAAAGATATCACCGAAAACGGCACATACAAAGCCGTGAAGGATGACTGTGACGGGTACAGTGAGGTTTATGTTGATGTTAAGCCTAAAATATGTGATGATACCACAATCACGGAAAACGGTATTTATTTCGTTCCCGAGGGATTTGACGGGTTCGGGGATATTACGGTGGATGTTCAGAGTGTGGGGCTTGATGATATCGTTAAGCTGCCGACTTATGCTAACTTTAAGTTTGGCAATTTCGAATATCTTTTTAAGGTCGGGTCTGCTATAGGCAAAAAGCGGCAATTCCTTTATGCAACATATAATAATGCGGCAGTTATGGAAAGCTACAGTATCTATGACATCACTTATATCGTGATTTGCGAAAAAAGTGTTCCCGTTCTGGCTTATGAGCACATGGAATGGAATAAAAAAGATGAGTCGTATGACTGGAATGGGAATTTAACCTCTACAAACATTTACAGCGGGGAGACAATAGCCAAAAATAAGCTTGACAGATACGAATGGCAATTGACTTTTGAACGCAAAAGAACTGTACAATACGCAGACGGCAGAAATCCCGATGTATATACTGTAAATGCAAGTTATTCGGCTGATACTAACCCTTTTCGATATTACAAAACTTTTTTTACATCTCTTACAGAAGCATCATTAAAAGACTTTGGTCAAAGGCTTTATATCGCATTAAATGCATTATCTTAAGGAGGATATAATCATGGTAAAAACAGTGGAAACAGGTAAAAATGTATGTACGGTCGTTCTTAATGGGGAAGAATGTGCTGTATCGTTTGCGGATGATTATCTTTATTACAGTATTTCTAATTTTTCGGATGATACTGTATACGCATCGTTTGACAGCAATGTTACGGCTGATGCCGATGGTGTTGTGTCTATCCCTTCGGGAGCGGTAAAGCAGCTTGCTGTATGCGTTAATGCTCCGATACAGCCTATGCAGGCCGTTAAGTCGGTTAACAGCATCTTTATTGTCGGTAATGGTAAGGTTATGGTTGAGGCAGACAGGAGACCTTTTTTTAACGCTTCTTTTAAGGCGGCGGGGAAGGGAGGTGAAAGCATTAATGTGTCGGGTGAGGGCAACCCTGTTACCCTTGAGGGGCTTCAGGGGGGCGTGCCGTTTGCGGATATCACTGTGAGCGGGAAAAATTTGCTGACATATCCGTATGTTGACAATAGCAAAACAATGAACGGTATAACATATACCGTAAATTCTGACGGCAGTGTAATAGCAAACGGCACGGCTACATCTGCCAGCGTGTTTTATTTTAATGGCGCTGATTTGTTGCCAAATTGTGATTATGTATTATCGGGATGCCCAGAAGGCGGCGGATCAAGTAAATATCGAATACAGTTTTCAAATAATTCGTGGTCAATAATTTTTGCTGATTATGGAGATGGCACTAAGGTTAGAGTTGACAAAAAAACTACATTACAGATAATGAGGATTGTTATCGAAAAAGATACAGTTTGCGATAACATTGTTTTCCGTCCCCAGCTCGAACTCGGCTCCGCCCCTACCGAATATGAGCAGCCCATCACAGGCAGGGAGCTTACTCTTAATGCAAACGGGATAGATTACACCATAACGCCCGACAGTAATCCTTACACTATCCCCAACGATATCAGGCAGCAGGATGGACTAAATAATATCAGCGTTTCTGCGGGTGAGCTGAGTGTTGCTGGTGTGCGTAAAAATGCGGCAATCAAGCGGATTTGGGACGATATGGGCATGGATTTGCTGTTTGACGGTCTGGCACGCAGCGACAGTCCTGCTGTGGGGCTTGATTTTTCGGGGTACAGCAAATTTGTTGTGAGCAATTATTACTATGTTAATAAGATCGATTACTCGGGTACGGTTTTGATAGAGATAGACAGGCTTGAGACACTTATCAATGATGCGGGAGCTTTGGATATACCGATATCCACACAGTATTCTGTGCTTAACTATTTTTCGGGGTCGATATCGGATGCAAGCTTTTATGCTGTGCAGAGTGCTGATGCCTCCGCACTATACGCTACCAGGATATACGGCATACGCTAAGGAGGGATTTTTATGCAGATCGTAATTAATTCGGAGGGCGTAATCACTGCATATGCAAAGGTAGGCAAGCTCAACGGCGGCGTTGACTATGTCGGGGAGCTTCCTGCGGATATGCTGCCCGACAAATATAAGTGGCTTAAAGTCGTTCCCGTTGTTAACGAAGACGGGGAAGTCGTTCCCCCGTCATCCTCTATCATCATCAGGAGCGTGGAGCAGGAAAACGGCGAGGACGACATTATCGAACGTGAAACAATCGATGTCGAATATGGAGAAATAGTGCCAAATCCCGACTACAGCCCCGCTGCAGCTGCGCCGATCGTGACGAGTGAGGAGCGGCTTTCCGCAATGGAAGATGCCGTTGCTGAAATTATCGAAATAATGATGGGAGGTGAGTAAAATGGCTGAGTTTTACGCATACCGCATTTTATGCGGAAAAACTACATACGCAAAGGTCCCCGCTAAGCTCAAGCCCGCTGTAAAGGTTGTTCTTACAGACATGGGGTATGAAGAGCTTTGTGAGGAGTAATCAAGGAGGATGTATCAATGGACAGGCTTAAAATCTTTTTGGGCAGCATTATCACGGCATTAAGCGGATTTTTCGGGGGGCTTGACGGGATAATGTATGCACTGCTGCTGTGCATTACAGTCGACTACATCACGGGTGTAGCTGTGGCAATCAAGCGACATGAGCTGTCCTCCGAAATTGGCTTTTGGGGGCTTGTACGCAAGTGCTGCATCCTGCTGTTGGTGGGGGTGGGGCATTACATTGACGCCTACATAATCGGCAGCGGCGAGGTGTTTAGGGTGGCTGTGGCTCTCTATTACACGGGTAATGAGGGTGTGAGCCTCCTTGAAAACTGCGGCAATTTGGGGCTGCCTTTGCCGCCTAAGCTTATAGCGGTTATGAGGCAAATCAAGGGTAAAGGAGAGGATATTGATGGCAAAGACTAACACGGGGCTTGTAGAGTACGCTAAAGCACAGCTGGGATTGCCGTATTGGTACGGCACGTTTGGAAACATAGGCACTGAGGCTCTTTACAAGAGCAAGAAAAAGCAGTATCCTAAGTACTACAATTGGGAGGGTACTGCCTATGATAATTTTGCATCTCAATACGGCAAGAGGGTGCATGACTGCGTTGGCTTGATTAAGGGCTATCTGTGGAGCGACAGCCCTACAGCAGTGCCAAAATACAACGCTGCACAGGATGTATCTGCAAACGGTATGCGATCCAAATGCAAGGAGAGCGGCGTTATCAGCACTATGCCCGATATCCCCGGGGTGCTTGTTTTTATGGTGGGTCATGTGGGCGTTTACATCGGCGGCGGCTATGTCATTGAGGCACGGGGACATGAGTATGGTGTTGTAAAAACGGCTCTTAAATCCCGTCCGTGGCGGTGGTGGGGTAAGTGCCCTTACCTTGATTACGCCGATAGTGGTGCAACTGAGATCAAGCTAAAAGTTAAGAGCGGCTCATGGTATGTACGCAATGCTCCTAACGTTGAGGGCAAGGTAATCAACGTTGTGGGCGGTGATACATATCTTTACGCCGATAGGGTTGACCCTGTCAGCGGGTGGTATCATGTGCCGAGCCTTGCGGGGTGGATATCCTGCAAGGCGGTTGACAGGGTATAAAAATAAGGCTGTCGCAGAGATGCGGCAGCCTGTTTTTTATTATATATCATCATCCCTTTCGCAGAATATGCTTATGCAAGCATATCCGATCAATTGCAAAGTGTATGACGGCGGTGTGCGCTTACCTCCCGCCCAATGCGCAGCGGTCTGTTTGGGGATATCAAACATCTTTGCGAAAGCGTATATGCTGAGACCTGTCTCGGCAACTATTGCGTTAAAATCCTCACGGCTTACCGCATGGATAATTCTAAACGCCTTGACAAGCCCATCGCCCGTGAACGGGCAGTCGGCGGGATAGCCATAGTCTGCAAGATGTTCTTCTGCCGTTGCGTAGGTCTTTGCATCGGCGATCATTGAAAGGTAGTTTTTGTAGGTCATTAATTTATCCTCCTTTTAATTGTTAGACGGTGCTGTCACCACCGCATATTTATATTAAAAATTAGAATAAAGATTAAGAGGAAAACCATCATAATCTTGTCTAAGCATTACAGTATCAAACAAACCATCTTTACCATCAACATGACAAGTTTTAGAAAGCTTAACATGAGTTTTTAAGATACCATCTTTTGCTTGATCGAAAGTAATAATATCGGGAGATAGATATTTCTTTTCACACCAATATTCGAAGGTATATCGAACAAAGCTATCAAAATAATCGGGATGCTGCTTAGGATTAACAGTAAAAAGATCAACAGAGATTTCACGATATTTAGAATTGGCACTTAAATCGGGACCATCTGTCTTAACCTTCAAAGCCCTTAAATAATCATAAACATCAGCTATAGGCATTGAAAGCATTTCGCTTTCGGAAATGACATCAATTTCATTTCCATGAAGAGTGTACATTTTCATTAAAATCATCCTTTCGTTTTTTTGTTGTTAGGCAGTGCTGTCACCACCGCCTATTCTGTTACCTTTAGGATTTTTACGATAAATTCATCCTCCTCCCAATTGAAAGTTAACTCGATTGTTTTAATAGGCTTATCAGCACCTTCGGTATAATACTTAACAGTGATGATATACCATACATCATCACGTCCCTTGTCAGACTCGAAGTAATCTTCAAGCCAACTTACGATGCCTTCCATGTTTTCGGTTGTGTCTATAAGCTGCTCGCTCTCAGTCCATGTCGCATCGTAACCGGATCCGATATCATACTTACTGATATCAATGATTTCTTTAAACATAAATTACTTTCCTTTCTTGCGGTTTAGGTGGGTTATTATTTGTTATGTTGTAAAGCGGTGCTGTCACCACCGCCTTTTAGATTACTTAGCCAATACTATTTCGCTGTAAATCTTTCTGAGAGTGCCATTCTGATTCCATCTGTGACCGACCTGTTCGAAGCCTTCATTTGTAATCTTGTAAACGTAAGCACCATTCCATGAGCCTCTGTGCGCTACAGAAACTTCAATCTCTTCTCCTTTCTTAAGATGATTAGAGATCTTACCCATCATTGCTTCTCTTGTCATACCAATCAATCCTTTCTGTGTTCGGGCTTATTACCCTTTCCATGATTATATTATACCGCATTGGAGACTATATGTCAAGTGATTTTTTAAAAATAGTCTGCATTGGAGTATATTTGTATACTTGTACAAAAATTATATTTTTTGTTGGTAATATGATACAAAAAATCCTGCCTTTGGTGGGGCAGGATAAACGATCATTTAATTTGCGGCAGACTATGATTAAATTTATTTTGCAACTATTTTGCAACCTATTTTAAAAAAATCAAGAAAAATTAGCGCAAAAAACAAAAATATTAAGATCTACAAATATAAATAAAAACCGTCTCAAACAACGCACTATAGCGGTTTGATACGGTTTTTTATATGGTCGAGGTGACGTGATTCGAACACGCGGCCTCTTCGTCCCGAACGAACAGAAAAACGGGGCGTAATCAACGTAGGCAAGCCATTTGCACACATGACATTGCAACCATTTTGCAACCAATAATTGCATTATCCCATTTTATCGAAAAATTCGTCAAGCTTGGACATCTGATTGGTTTTGTACTCATCGTCAAGATGTGTGTATATATCCATAGTAGTTTGGATATCGGCATGACCTGCTTGCTTTGATGCGGTGATAACATCAACTCCTGCCATATACATATTCGTGATAAAGGTATGTCTGAGCCAATGCGCAGTAAAGTTCGGGATAACCATTGGTATTTTTTCTCGGGCAAACCTACTTGACGGCTTTTTGTAAGATCTTTTATTGCCGTCCTTATCGGTAATAAAAATCCCGGAAAAATCACCGAATTTAAAATTAAGTTCACACATATAGCTCTCCCACAATGATCTCCAGCTGCCGCTTGACATTACAGATCCGTCGGGAGCGGGTACTACAAGCATATTGGTTGCTTTGGCCTGTTCAGCCGATAGATAATCACAAAGCACCCGAGGGATATTTACAGTCCTCATGCCCGCCTTTGTCTTGGTACGGTGCTTGATCTCGGGCTTGCCGTCAACCATAACCATAGCCTTGTTTACAGTTATACGGCGGTTTGCAAAATCTATATCACGCCAGGTAAGAGCAAGCAGCTCGCCTCTCCTCAATCCAGCATACATCATTATCATTGCGCCGATATGTGCTCTGTGATCTGTGGGAGCGGATATCCATGATTGTTCCTCTTTAGTCAAGGCTCTACGTTCTTCCGCAGGTTCGACTTGCGGGATAATCACGCCTTTAGCCGGGTTAAAATCCATAACACGGCTTACGATCGCATAATCGCAAATCTGCGAAAAAACTGATTTATACTCTTTCAATGTCTTTTCGGCGGCACCGTCCTCAAAGGCTTTATTAATTATATCCTGGATATCGGCAACTGTAAGCTTTGATATGGGGATATAATGCAGATCGGACATTTTATCAATGCGATATGAGTAAGACTTATATCTGCCATCAGATACGCTAAGCTTTTTCAGAGCAAGCCAACGGTTAGCCCAAAATAAAAAAGTCTCTTTTTCTGCGCTTACATCAATGCCCTTTCCAAGCTTTAATTTGACATCCTGCACCTTAGCGTCAAGCTCTTTAGGAGTATGTGCCGAGAGCCATTTGTATTTGCCATCACCTAGCGATATCTTTGTACGGTACAATCCGTTTGCCTGCTTAGAGTATTTTGGCATAATAGTCCTCCCTTATATCTTGATTGGGGATTTTTTATATTCCTATATATCATTTTCGCTCCCGAATTATCGGGAGCGGTTTTTCTTTACTTTGTACGATACCACTATACTGCGTCTTTTTCTTGAGGTGTGCGGGCATCATCTTCAAGCTTGCCGCAATCGGTGGTTTCAATTTCCGTATCGGAGCTTTCTTCCATCGTTTCGGCAACAGCTTTATGCAGAAATTCCATGAGATCGGAGCGCATTTCCTTCGGAAGATTAACATAGCCTTCAAAAATCTTTTTTTCAAAGGCTGACATATTAAATTCCGATGCAAGCTTATCAATGGTAGTCTGTTCTCTCTTTGACCTTCCTAGCAGATAGTCAATTGAAACAGAAAACATATCGGCAATATTACATAATAGTTCATTTTTTGGTTCGCTTACTCCCTGCTCATATGTCTGCCATGCCCTCAATGTAATACCAAGTTTGTCAGCACATTCTTTTTGTGTCATATTTGTTTTCTCACGTGCAATTTTTATGTTGTTTGTCATATTAGTCACTTCCTTTCTTTTGTATAGTT
>CAMAIG010000003.1 GCA_945835085.1 uncultured Ruminococcus sp.
GCTCGGTAACCTACCTATTGAATCCGTTTCTCATAGAATAAATGTTTGCTTTTTTAATGTAGTTTTTTTAGACAGACTGCGGCATTGGAGATTTTTTTCGATGACGTCAGCGAGTCGCTGCAGCCAACTCGTTGGAAAGATTGCAGAAATTATTTAGTTTTGCGTCTCGGTAACGTATGTATTGAAGTTGGATCCTTCAAATGTTTTTTGCTCAACAATTTGAATTATTTGAAAAACAGCATGGACTGCCGCAGTACACACTGCAGCAGTCCATTTCTAATTATACTAGCTATTCACAGGCTGAGAAGCAAGTATCTCATTCCTTATGCTGTCACTTATCCTGTCAAGGGGCTCGGGAGCAGGTCTGCCGGTATAGTAGCCCTGAATGAAATCCACACCGTAGCTTACCACCGTGCAAAGCTCCTCGGAGGTTTCAACACCCTCTGCCAGCACCTTCATATCGTTCATGCGGGCAAATTCTATGGTGCTCTTAACGAACATCTGCTTGTTGGTATCCTTGTCCACATCGGTAATGAGGAAGCGGTCTATCTTAACTATCTGTGGGGAATATCTCATAAGATTTACTATATTGGAATGTCCCGTGCCATAGTCATCAACGGCGATAGGTACGGTCACATCGGTGTTTCCTATGCGCTTCATAGTCGTAAGCTCGTCATCGGTAATGGTGTTCTGCTCCGTTATCTCCAGCACGATATATCTGAGGAAATCGGAATATCTGCTTCCCAGAATGCGGTTGTCGGCGTCATTAAGGAAATAGCCCGGAATGGAGTTGATAAACACACGCCTTCCCTTAAAGCTAACGAAATCCTTTGAAAAGTGCTCCATTACATTGAACATTGTAGCACGCTCAATGTCATAAAGCCTGTTGTGCTTTCCTGCAGTTTCAAGGACCTCCATGGGGTTCATGCCTATCTCGGAGGCAGTTCTCATAAGCGCTTCATATGCATATATCTCTCCCGTGTGTGCATCAACGATAGGCTGGAAGAAATAGCTGAACATATTCCGCTCCAGAAGAATATTGAAATTCTCCGTGAAATCCTTGCAGGGCTTCTTATCGGTGCTCTGAGCGGCAGGATTTCCCGAATATCTTATCCTGTTGATGTAAAGCTCGCTGTTTGCAAGCTTGACAAAATTAGAAAGCTTGCCGTCCCATACGGGATTGACCACCGTACAGCCCGCATTTATCTCTATATCATATTTCGCATTGGCGTTATATTCCCTCATGAGCCCAAAGAAAACAGAGGTCGTTTCGTTGATGATATCCGAAATGTTCTCGTCCTCATCAACGATATTTATAATAACAAAGGAATCCTCGGAGATATGAGCAAGAATGCCGTTTTTCTCGGTTGCGGCACTAAGGGAATCTCCCACAAATCTCAATACCTTTTCTATCTCCAGCATACCGAAATTCTCATAGATATGGTTAAAGGTATGCTTCGGCATTGCGTACATTGAAATGGCGATAGTCTTTGAGTGGTTCTCACGGATAGCGGCAAATTCATTGAACCAGTTGGTGATGCCTTTGAGATTATAAAGCCCCGTAACGGGATTTGTCATTTCCGCATTTGCAATATTATCCTTCATCTGCATCTGACGGACGTTATTGAACAGCGCATTAAAGCAGTTGGATATAACAATATCAACACGCTTCATCTTGTGAGCAGTGTCGTAAATATCGTCGGTTTTTACACAGTAAAGCCCGCAGATATATTCCCCCGACGAAACAGCCGAAACAATATATGCAGCTTCGTCCTCAGTCCATTGACTAATCTCAGGCACCATATCACTGAGCCTCATGACCGATTTTCCACGGGACAGGCTGTCCTTTGTTTCTGCTGATCTTACAATATCAAGCTCCTCGGTAAAGCGATTAATATTCTCATTATCGAGGACGCTTCGGATAAGGTCGTGATTTATGCACAGGCAGGAATTTTTCAGAAGATATACCGACAGATATTCCTTCAGCGAATCCATGCTCTGAATGTCAAGCATATGGTAATATGAGCGGTTGACAAAATTCTCATGATTTTTTACACTGATAAGCTTTTTATAAAGCTTGCCGGCAGCAGCCCTGAAATCATGGCCCGCCGCAGAGCAGCCGCAGGACTCCCTGAAATGGCATGTGAAAATATCGCTTACATGAACATCGGCGTCAGTATTGTCCATTGCACTGCAAATTATCTCAACCGAGTATTTAGCGGTCTTGTCCCAATCCTGATGACAGGTGGTTATGGACGGCTCAAAGAATTCTGCTGCCCGAATGCCGTCAAATCCCGTGACGATAACATCATCGGGCACCTTATAGCCGTGCTTTGACAGCCATTCGCAGACTGCCATCGCCATGAGATCGTTTGCACAGAAAATTGCACGGGGCATTTTCCTTTTTGCATTTATCCGCTCCATAGCTTCTATTGCGGGAGTTTCCCAGTAATCGCCATGCTCTATGTTATCCTCAGAATGTTCAATGCCGAATTCATCGAGCACCTGCTCATAGCATTTTATCCTGCTTTCGGAGTTTATCTCTCCTCTGAAGCCTGCCATGAACATGGTATCATAAGCGTCATGTTCCCCGATAACGTGCCTGATAAGCTCCTTGTAAGCCTTTGTAGGTTCTCCCGTAATGGAATGGCAGCCGTCCTTATTGCCGCTTACAGCCAGCACGGGAATGCCCGCTGCCTTAGCCCTTTCTATGATACAGTCGGGAGTTTCGGCAGAGAAAAAGCTGTCATATATCAGAATAATGCCGTCGAGCATATCGAAATTTATAATATCATATACTGAGTAAGCGTTTTCGGAGCAGGAGCCTGACTCATAAACGTCGCAGAAGCTGTTGAAAATGATGAGCCTGCAGTTATTGCGTGCAGCATAAATACGCAGCTTTTCCGTATATTCGGTAAACGCTTCGTCATATATCTTTGTTATGCATAAGCCGATCAGCTTTTTTCCGCCTATCATTACAGAGTCAATCCTTTCGCTGCAGGAACGCATCAAATAACTTTAAACAATTAATCCACTATAATCAGTATTATTGTATCACTTCATACGAAGTCCTGTCAATACCTAAATGCATCAAATTGTCAAGTTTGGTAAAATTTATAAATAATCGGCACCATTTTTGATTTATACTTTAATATAAAAGATTACCCGGACTGACAGCAGCCCGGGTCAAAAAAATATTCATTTTCATTGGCTTGAAGCCCTGCATCAATCTGCCTGAGAGGCAAGATATGCACGGATAGCACCTACAATCTGACTAAAAATCGGCGTACCAACGGAGTCAACTCGTCGGGAATACAGCAATAATGACTTTGTTTTGTGGCTCGGTAACCTTTGTATTGAAGTCTGTCATTCGCTTATCACAGCCGTAAAGCTGTTGTCATCGGCGTTAAGGGTAAGAGAAAGTCCTGTTTTCCGTGCAGCCTCGGCGGCAATGGAAAGTCCCAGTCCGCTGCCCTTTCTGCCGCTCCTGCTGCTGTCCCCCTTCACAAAGGGCTTTAACAGAGAATCGGTATCCAGCTTGCCTGCCATGACGCAGTCGTTTGTAATGGAAATTCTGCCGGGAGTACATTCGATCAGAATGCGTCCTCCCATGTCGGTGTACTTGACCGCATTTCCTATAAGATTGTCGAGGATATTTCTCATAAGCGTCTTGTCTGCCTTGAACATGGCAGTGCCTTCTGTTTTAACGGTAATGCTGTTCTTTTCCGTAAGCCCCTCATAATTTGAGGCAATCTCCCTTGCCATCAAAGCTGCGTCAAATTCTGTTATCTCGGGCTTTACCGAGCCGTCCTCCAGCCTTGAAAGCTCCAGCACATCGGCAATGATATTATCCATGTATTTTACATTTTCAAGGATAGCCTCCGCATAATGCTCACTCTTGTCGGTGTTCACATTATCCTGCAGATTTTCGGCATAGCCCGATATTACCATGAGAGGACTTTTGAGGTCATGGGCAAGCTTATTGGTCATGTCCTTTCTGTAATCCTCAATTGCATAGTGAGCGCTCAGCTCCGCATACTTCTTTGAGGCAAGCAGTATGCTTATAATGACGCTGAATACAACCGCTGCAATGATCGTGTTTATCGCAGCATATTTTATCATCTTTCCGAGATCTACCCATACCGCTTCTGCGATCATATAATTTTCTCCGTCGATCATCAGAGGATTAATGATAAGCTTCATATCGGGTAAATTTATCACCGAATAATCCATGCTTTCCTTTACCTTCCCTGCAACATATTCAGCATGGTAAGGGTCTGTGGTGTTCTCGCAGAAACGAATGCTGCAGACCTTATAATTCTCCGAGTTATACTCGGTATAGCCCTCGGGGACAGCCGCTTCAAAGGAAAAATCCTCAGCCCTGGTGCCGTCTGCACCCTTAACATAGCCCTGGGCGGGAATAAAATGCTTATCATCGGCATAATAGCGTGTCAGAACATATGTATGAAAGTCGTCATCATGTCCCATTTCCATTGCATCGTATTTTTCCTTTACAGCATCAAGGCAGTGGATATATTCATCGTTCACCTCCAGGACGGAAAGCCCTTTCGTGTCCTCGGATTCCTTGTAGGAAAGTATAAGCGTATCCTTGGGAATGATATAGGGTTCACCGTTTTTATCGTAAATGCCGGTGTAGAAGGAAACTAACTCATCCTCCGCACTTGACAATGACACCATATTCTGAGCAAATGCGTCACCCTTGTTGTTTATATACCCTTTCTGAATGATGTTTGAAACATAGCTTGTTGAAATATTCATCAGCTCTGTGCGTAAAAAATTCACGGCAAAAGCTGCGATCATGGAAAAGCATATTCCCGTAATGATAAATGTCGGGATAAGCTTTTTGATAAACAGCTGCTTTTTGGTATAGCGCTTTCTGCCTTTTTTCAGAAGTTTGTTTTCTTTGTCGGTCTTGTTTTTCATAATATGCACCCTCTGTTCAGTTTTTGTCGGTGAGCTTGTAGCCCTTGGAAATGACGGTCTTTATCTGTTCCCCTGCACTTCCCATAGCCTTTCTCAGCTTCTTGATATGATTATCCACAACCCTGTCGCCGCCGAAATAATCATATCCCCATATGCGGGTAAGGAGAGTTTCACGCTCCGCCACCCAGTCCTTGTGTTCCATAAGATACTTCAGTATCTCATATTCCTTGGGAGGAAGGTCAACGGGACTGCCTTCAACAGTGACTGTCATTTTAACGGGATCGAGAGAGATTTTTCCGCAGGTCATTACCCTTGAAACGGTCATACCATTTGCACGTTTGAGCATGGCAGTTATCTTGGCGTAAAGCTCTGCAAGGGAAAAGGGCTTTACGATATAATCATCACAGCCCAGCTCATAGCCGTAAAGTCTGTCCTCCTCCCGTCCTCTTGCGGTAAGGAAAAGTATGGGTACGCTGCTTTTGGCTCTTATGTATCGGCAGACAGAAAAGCCGTCGGTGCCCGGGAGCATCACATCAAGCATTATCAGGTCGTATTCCTTCTCATGGATAAGCTCCAGCCCCCTGTCACCGTCCGAGGCAGTTTCAACAGTGATAACTCCGTCCTTTGAAGCGAAATAATCGGTTATTATCTCTCTGATCTGTTCATCGTCCTCAACAAGCAGTACACTATAAGCCATTGTCTTTTCCTCCCCGATATAATCATACCCTGCCCATGTATCCTTTGTGTATCCTCGGAATATCTTTATTATGGTTTTTGCGGGTACAGAAACATTATAGCATAATATGGATAAATTGTAAAGAACCCCCCTTCGCAAAACAAAATATGACCTTGGGAAAAGAAATTTTTGATTACCTATTGAAAACCTACAAACATTGTGGTATAATGGAAAAAATGTCATTTCTAAGAAGGTACGCAAAGATGAAACGTAAGACCATTGCAATATGTGTTACCGGCTATGACCCCGAATATGAAAGCAGAGTTGTAAAAGGAGTTTATGAACGCTGCTCGGAGCTTGGGATAAATCTTCTTTCCTTTTCCCCCATGACGAAAAAGCTTGAGCTTAATGCTACCACTAAATATTCCGATAATGTTATCAAGGGCGAAACGGAAATTTATAAGCTGATAGATTTTGACCGTATCGACGGGCTTCTTCTCATGGGCGACAGCTTTATCACAAGGGACAGCATTGATGTGCTTTACGGAATGGCAAAGGAGCACGGAGTCCCCGTTGTAAATATCAACGACAACGAGCATCTGCTTGACTATAATGTTCTCGTCAGCGACAAAATAGCAATGAGATTTCCCGTGAGCCATCTTATCGAAAAGCATGGCAAGAAAAGAATAGGCTTTATCGGCGGATTTCCGGGAAATATCCAGACCGAGGAAAGGCTTGAGGCATACAAGTCAGTGCTTGAGGAGCATGGCATTCCTTTTGATGAGGAGCTTGTTACATACGGTGAATTCTGGAAAAAATCTCTGGAATGTACAGAGCAGCTCATGAGCCTTGAAAACAAGCCCGACGCCATTGCCTGTGCCAGCGACTGCATGGCATTATTCTGTATGGATAAGCTAAAGGAAATGGGCTACAGGATACCCGAGGACATTGCAGTAACAGGCTTTGACGGCATAAGGGACTGCGACGTGTGTACCCCGAGGCTTACAAGCGTAAGAAGAGATCACAAAACTGCAGGAACACAGGCAGTCAATGTGATCACAAGGCTCTGGAATGGCGAGGAAGTCCCTGCTGTTATCTATGTTGATTCCGAGGTCGTTATAAAAGAGTCCTGCGGCTGCCACACGGAGGAAAAGAAGCTTCTGAACTTCTTCAACGAGCGCTATGCCGAGGTCAACAGATTCAAGGAATTCAACACCTACACCACCTACTCAAATGCGGTATTCTCCGGTGCGTCAAGCTCAGTGGAGCTTTTTTCCGTAATGAGCAACGGAGCAGATTTCTTCTCTTTTAACAGAATGTTTGTCTGCATCTCTCCTCAGTTTGAACAAAGCAGCTTTTTCACCGGGCATTCGGGCCGTGAATTTATAGGAATGTCCGACAAAATGCTTTCAATGGTAAAGTATGGTCACGATATTCCCGAGCTTACGGAATTTGAAACGAAGAAAATGGTGCCTATGGATATTCTTGATGAAGAAAAGCCTGTTTTCTTTGCATTTTCCCCGCTGTATTTCAAAAACAGGTTTATGGGCTATGTGGCATTTGAGCCTACAAGGCTTGACGGCGAGGGAGAGCTTTTCGGAATATTGCTGCTGAATATTGCCCATAATGCGGGAAGCTTTTATATGAACAAGGCTCTTGAGTCATTATATGTAAGAGATCACCTTACAGGGCTCCTTAATCGTCACGGAATGGAGCAGTTCGGCAATGAGCTTCTCAGCCAGGCAAAGGCAAAGCACACCTCCTTTACCGTGATCTGTGCCGATATTGACAATCTTAAGCCCATAAACGATAATTACGGTCATGAAGCGGGTGACAATGCTATTTTGCAGACGGCAAATGCTATCCGATGCTCCATGACGGGCAACGGAATGTGCGTGCGCACGGGCGGAGATGAATTCTGCATTCTTGCAGCAGACTGCACCGAGGAGGAAATACAGGAATATATCGGCAATATTGCCCTGTTCCTTGATGAATACAATTCGGGCAGCGGGCTGCCTTATAAGGTCGACTGCAGCTGCGGATATACCATCGTCAATGCAGACGATATTGACAGCATTGCCGAGGTCATGAGCAATGCCGACGAAAGAATGTATGAGATCAAAAACAAAAAGAAGTCTAAGAAATAATAAATCGGACTGTCAAGGAGTGTAAACCTGACAGTCCGATTTTTGTTTATTCTACCACAAATTCCGTCCACTCGATATGGTTATACTGCATGACATCATCAGCCTTTTCCATTCCGAGCTTCTCATAGAAGGGGATAGCATTATCGTTTGCAATAAGATACACTGCTATATCCTTTTCACCGCCCGATTTCTCGTGAGCGGTCTTGACAAGGCTCTTGCCTATGCCCCTGCCCTCATATTCCCTGTCCACTCCCAGGTCGGTTATATATAGCCAGTAGGCAAAATCCGTCAGTCCCAAAAGCACTCCCACAAGCAAGCCGTCTTCATTTCGGGCAGCAAGACTTACGGAAGCATTTTTCACAAGTCTTGCTATCCTTTCTTCAAAGCGCTCCTTGGGGTACTGAGAGCCAAGATCTGTCCTTTTAAGAAAATCTATATATTCCTTTGCCGTGATGCGTTCCTCGTTAATTATTATTTTGCCGTTCATATTATCAGCCTTCTTTTTTAGTTTGCTTATATGACAATACTTTCTCCGCTTGAAATACCTCTGAGCCTTCCCATGAAATTCTTCATAAAGGAAAGCTGCTCCGTCCCCGTGCAGTGACAGGTGTAATAGTCGGTATCATAGCTGTCAAGCTTACGGGCATAGCCCTCCAGCACATCACCGGGAGGAAGCTTCGAAAAATGAAATCCACCCACCAGCACATGGGGAGCAAACCATTCCGCAATGTTTATGACCCCCTTGTGAGAGCATCCGCTGAACAGTATCCTCCTGCCCTCTTCCTCGATCAAAAGGTACTGCTCATGGCGGAAATCATCGCAAACAAGCTTATCATTTACAAAGCTATTCAGCCCGAAGCTGCCCATGTCAACAATTTTCGGGCGGTCATTGCAGGAATAGAGCATAAGCCCTCTTCCTATCTCATAGCTATCCTCGGTAAACACAAAACGAGCATTGTCCCGAAGTGAAATGTCCAGACCGATATATTTCTCCTTGCCGTTAAAATGCGGCTCAAAGGCATAACGGCTGATATAAACCGGAGCCTTGTGGTTTATCTCCAGAAATTTTTTCAGTCCCCCGCCGTGGTCATAATGACCGTGGGACAGAACGGCAATATCCGTTTCCGAAAGGTCAATGCCAAGCTTTTGTGCATTCTCCCAAAAAAGCTCTGTCTGTCCCATATCAAAAAGTATTTTCTGCTTATCCGTTTCAATATAAAGGGACAAACCGTGTTCATAGCCAAAGTCATCGCCTATGGACGTGTTTTCGGCAAGGACTGTTATACGCATCTTTGCACCTCTTTATGTAGGGAACCTCTAAAAACCTCCTTCACGGCATATTTTCTATGCCTTGCATCATCTGCTGCGTTAACAAACCTTGTAATACATCAAGTATTACTGCGGTTTGTTGCCTTGCAGCTGATGCAAGGCATGTACGAAAATATGCTCGTGTCCCGGTTTTTAGAGAACCCCTGTAAATAATTCCAAACCCGTTGCTGCATTGTTATTATACCACCTATTTATCCGACCGTCAAGAGAGCTATATGCGGCTGACCCAAAACAGCCATATTGCTTGTCTGTGTGAACATACAACAAAATAATTGCAAAGCCCTTGATTATCACGGAGAAATGTGATATAATCAAGGTATATATTTTTTCATCGGAAGGGATGATCTTTGTGATAGCTATCGGAAGCGATCACGCAGGCTATGAGCTGAAGCGTGAGGTCGTAAAATATCTTAAGGAAAAGGGACTTGAGATCAAGGAAATGGGCTGTATGGACGGCTCAAGCGTTGATTACCCCATGGTTGCAAAGGAAGTGTGCGCTGAGGTCACATCGGGCAGGGCAGAGCTTGCAATACTTATCTGCGGCACAGGTCTTGGCATTTCCATTGCGGCAAATAAGTGCAAGGGCATCAGAGCGGCAGTCTGCACCGACTGCTACATGGCAAAATACACACGCCTTCATAATGACGCAAACGTTCTCTGCATGGGCGGCAGAGTTATAGGCATAGGTCTTGCCTGCGAGATAGTTGACGCATTCCTCTCAAACGATTTTGAGGGCGGACGTCATCAGCGCAGAGTAGATCAGATAACTGCCATCGAAAACGAGCAGTGATTTTTCGGAGGGATTTTTTATGGAAAACTTAAAATATACTGTTATAGATCATCCCCTTGTTCAGCATAAGCTTTCCCTTATGCGTGATGTGAATACCGGTTCAAAGGAATTCAGAGAGCTGGTTTCGGAAACCTCCATGCTCATGTGCTATGAGGCTATGAGGGATCTTCCTCTTAAAGCCGTTGATATCCAGACTCCTCTCGGCATCGCAAGCTCAAAGATAATCTCGGGACGCAAGGTGGCAGTTGTGCCTATCCTCCGCTCGGGTCTTGGCATGGTCGAGGGCGTTATGGGTCTTATCCCTGCGGCAAAGATCGGTCACATAGGCACCTTCCGTGACCCCGAAACCACAGGCACCGTGGGATATTACTGCAAGCTGCCCAAGGATATCGCTTCAAGAGATGTTGTCATTGCAGATATCATGCTTGCAACAGGCGGCGCTGCTTCCGAGGCTGTTCGTCTTGTGAAGGAAGCTGGAGCAAAGAATATCAAGTTCATGTGCCTTATCGCAACGGAGCAGGGCATCAGACAGGTCAATGAGGCTCATCCCGACGTTCAGATCTACTGTGCAGCCGTTGACCCCGAAATGAACGAGCAGCTTTATATCGTTCCCGGTCTTGGTGACGCAGGCGACAGAATGTTCGGAACAAAATAATTATCAGCGTGACACTGAAACCATTTCTCAGAGAATAAATATTGGTTATTAATTTTAAGTGATTTTTTGACAGACTACAAATAATAATTATTTTAATATAAGCATTAAGCTAAGCATTAAGCTGCCATATGCAGCGGAACGGAGATAATTTATGTGCGGAATAGTCGGATTTGTCGGTGCCGAGGAATGTGCCGACTTCCTTGTTAAGTCACTCAAAAGGCTTGAATACCGTGGCTATGACTCGGCAGGCATTGCTGTGTTCTCGGGCGGAAAGATAAAAACAGTAAAAGCCAAGGGAAAGATCGCCGAGGGGCTTGAAAAGAAGCTTGCGGAGGACGGAAAGCCTTCGGGCACCTGCGGCATAGGTCACACAAGATGGGCGACCCACGGCGAGCCTTCCGATGTGAATTCCCATCCCATCGGAAACGGCAGAGTTTCTATCGTTCATAACGGAATCATCGAGAACTATCGTGAGCTGAAAGCCTTTCTTTCCGAGCATGGCTACGGCTTTGAAAGCGAAACAGACACCGAAACCGTTGCGAAGCTCCTTGACTACTATTACGACGGCGACCCCGTGGACGCTATTTCAAAGGCAATGAAGGACATTGAGGGAGCATATGCTCTTGGAATAATGTTCCGTGATTTCCCCGACAGGATATTTGCCATAAGAAAGGAAAGCCCCCTTATTGTCGGAAAGGGACAGGGCGAGAATTTCATTGCTTCGGACGTTACCGCTATCCTTGACCACACAAAGGATTATTATCTTCTGGAGCAGGATGAGATAGCTGTTGTAAAAAAGGATAAGATAAGATTTCTCGACAGCCACGGCTTTGAGATCGAAAAGGAGCTTAAAACTGCCGACTGGGATCTTGCCGCTGCACAGAAGGGCGGATTTGAGCATTTCATGCTAAAGGAGATCCATGAGCAGCCTCAGGCGGTAAAGAACACCATATCTCCCAGAATAAAGGACGGCACACCCTGCTTTGACGAGTGCGGTCTGTCCGATGAAAAGCTTAAAAATTACAAGCACATTTTCATAATCGGCTGCGGCTCCGCAATGCACGCAGGAATGGTGGGAAAGTATATTATCGAGGAGCTTTCCCGTTCTCCCGTTATTGTGGATATCGCTTCCGAGTTCAGATACAGAAATCCTCTCATTTCAAAGGACGATCTGTGCGTGATAATCTCCCAGTCGGGAGAAACTGCCGATACCCTTGCTGCGCTTAAGCTTGCAAATGAAATAGGTGCAGACACCCTTGCTATCGTAAATGTTGTCGGCTCCTCAATTGCAAGAGAGGCTAAGATGGTAATGTACACCAATGCAGGACCCGAGATATCCGTCTGCTCCACAAAGGCATATGCAGTTCAGGCAGCCTTCATGTATCTGCTGGCGTTCAGAGTGGCTCTTGCAAAGGGTGCCATAGACGAGGAGCGCTGCAAGACTCTGACTGCAGAGCTTACGGGCATTCCCGAGCTTATCGGCAAGTGCATCGAGGAAAAGGCACAGTATCAGTATGTTGCATCAAAGCTTATATATGCCGACAGCCTGCTTTACATAGGCAGGGGTCTTGACTATGCTCTCAGCATGGAAGGCTCTCTGAAGCTAAAGGAGATATCCTATATCCACAGCGAATCCTATGCAGCGGGAGAACTGAAGCACGGAACCATTTCCCTTATCGACCGTGATACTCCCGTTATTGCCGTTGCGACTCAGTCTGCTCTTATGGATAAGACCGTTTCAAACGTCAAGGAGGTCAAGAGCCGAGGCGCAAAGGTGGTCATGATATATAAAAGCGGCACCGATATCGGCAAGGATATTGCAGACTATACCATTGAGTTGCCCTGTGTGAGCGACATTCTTATGCCCCTTGTCACGATCGTGCCTTTGCAGATGATCGCATATTACACCTCAGTCCTTCTGGGACGTGATGTTGATATGCCGAGAAATCTTGCAAAATCGGTAACTGTTGAATAAATCTTAAAGGAATTTTCTTAAAATGGAGCTTATTTCGGTGATCGTTCCCTGCTATAACGAGCAGGAATCCCTTCCGTTATTCTATGATGAGATCTGTTCCGTTGCTGACGGAATGAATGAAAAATACAATAACGAGCTGGATTTTGAGTTTATATTTGTAAATGACGGTTCTAAGGATAATACCTTAAAGCAGCTGCGGGAAATGTCCGAAAGGGACGAGAGAGTATGCTATGTGTCCTTTTCCCGCAATTTCGGCAAGGAAGCGGCTATGCTTGCAGGGCTTGAAAGGTCCTTGGGGGATTATGCGGTCATTCTCGATGCAGATCTCCAGCACCCGCCAAGGCTTATCCCTCAGATGTATGAGTATGTGAAAAGCGGCGAATATGACTGCGCTGCCACAAGGCGTATATCACGAAAGGGCGAGCCAAAGGCACTGTCCTTTTTTGCCCGTTCCTTTTATAAGATAATTAACAGCATTTCCCAGACCCACATAGTTGACGGCGCTCAGGATTTTCGCTTTATGACAAGGCAGATGGTGGACGCCATTCTTGCAATGCCCGAGAAAAACCGCTTTTCCAAGGGGATTTTCAGCTGGGTGGGCTTTGATACGAAATATATCGAGGTGGAAAACACCGAGAGGGCTGCGGGAAAAACCACATGGAATTTCAGGAAGCTGTTTCTGTATTCCCTGGAGGGCATTTTTGCATTCAGCACCGCACCTCTGTGGATATCCCTTATCATGGGGATAGTTTTCTGCCTGCTGGCGGCTGCAATGGTCATAAAAACTCTTATCTGCGGCGAGCCTATGGAGGGATATCCCGTAACTGTTGCACTTGTATGCCTTATCGGAGGGATACAGCTTTTCTGCATGGGCGTTGCGGGGCAGTATATCTCAAAGATATACACCGAGATAAAGGGCAGACCAAGCTATATTATAAAGGAAACCGAAAAAACTAAAAGGAGATAATTAAAATGAACATCTGGCATGATATCGAACCCGACAGAATTACAAAGGACAATTTCTATTCCGTTATCGAAATTCCCAAGGGCAGCAAAATGAAATACGAGCTTGACAAGAAAACGGGACTTCTGCGTCTTGACCGTGTGCTTTACACCTCCACACATTATCCCGCAAACTACGGCTTCATTCCCCGTACCTATGCGGAGGACGGTGACCCTCTGGATGTTCTGGTGCTCTGCTCCGAGCCTATCAACTCCCTTGCTCTTGTAAGATGCTATCCTATCGGAGTTATATCCATGCTCGACAACGGCGCAAAGGACGACAAGATCATTGCAATACCCGTTAACGACCCTACATACAACGGCTACAAGGACATCAGCGAGCTGCCCTCCCACATTTTTGAGGAAATGTCCCACTTCTTCAAGGTATACAAGCAGCTTGAGGGCAAGGAAACCGCTATCGACGAGATAAAGGACAGAGATCAGGCTATTGACATCGTGGAAAAGTGCATTGACAGATACATCGACTGCTTCTGCAAGGGCAAAAGCAAGTAATATCTTCGGAGGATATGATATGATCCCGGATAATGAACTGATAAGGGCTGCCGAGGAAATGCTTGACAAAGCCTATGCACCATACTCGGGTTTCAGAGTGGGAGCGGCTCTGCTTTGTGCAGACGGACGTGTATTCACAGGCTGCAACGTTGAAAACGCTTCCTACGGCGGAACCATATGTGCGGAACGAACAGCAGCTCTCAAGGCTGTTTCCGAGGGCGCAAGGGAATTCAAAGCCATAGCTATTGTCAGCGGGGCGGGAGATCTGACCTTTCCCTGCGGCATTTGCAGGCAGTTTCTCAGTGAATTTGCCTGTGATGATTTCCGTGTGATACTTCGTGACAAAAACGGCAATATTGTAAGCTTTACTTTTGAGGAGCTTATGCCCCACAGCTTCAAGCTGTGATAAGAGTTAATGCAAAAAATAAACGGCTTAAATTGGTTAGTTACCGAGCCAAAAAACTGTATTATTTTCGTTCTATTCCCAACGAGTTGGCTTCAGCGGCACGCTGACGGCTGTCGTATATACGGCACAAATTATCACAATTAAAAAAGCTTCGCCCGTCTTTGGAAAAGGTGGGCGAAGCTTTTTACTTTAGTATGTCGGATAATTATTCCGACCGTAATTTTATCTTAATATCTCCCCGGGAACGATATCCGCCATTCTCTTGTAGCCCGCCTTGCTTGGGTGAAGATGATCTCCGCTGTCGTATTCGGGAAGAAATCTGGAGGGACGCTCAGGGTCACGAAGGGCTGCGTCAAAATCAATGCAGCCGTCAATAAGATCGGTTGTGCGTATCCAGTCATTAAATGCACATCTTACCTCATCACGGAAGGGAGCATAGGTCCTCCAGCCCTCAATGGGAAGGAGCGTGCCCACATAGACCTTGTAGCCGAATTCCCTTGCTTTTCTGATATAAAACATCATAAAATCAATAAGCTCCTCTGCTGAGGGCATATCGCTCATGGGTCGGAAGGGATTTACCTCTCTGCCAACGGGGTGAATGATATCATTTATTCCGTGCTGGATAATAACGGTGTCGGCGCCGTCAGTGGGCACCTCATGCTCAAACCGCTTCACGCCCATAAGACCGTAGGATTCATAGGTTATGCAGCTGTATTCCCTAAGCATTCTCGTTCCACTGGCTGCACGTCTTATAACTGCTGTTCTGAGCTTCTCCTCACGGTTGCAGCGGAGTGTCAGATATTCGGGCCAGTCCTGTGCCGTAATTGAATCGCCGTAGCATACCACTGTTCGGTTTTCCGAAGATGTCAGCAGAGAAATATTGCTGAGAAAATAGATTATATTTATCCCTCTTGCAATATCCTGAGGAATGATATCCACCTCTGTCATGTCCCCGATAGCATATATCCCCTCTGTAAGAGGACCGCTGGTGTATACGGCAGACCTCAGCTGAGTGAAATCCTCAAAATAAAAGCTTACGATAATAAGGCTCTGGGGCATTATCTCGCAGGGCAGCTCGTCCGAAACGGTATTTTCCCCAGCAGGGATAGTTACCTCTCTTTTTCCCCCGAACATAACGGGATAGAAAACTCCGTCCACATTTACCGTAGTCCTTGTAAGTGTAACAGGCTCCGTTCCGCAGTAATTATCGAAGGTGAGCCGCAGCGCTTTTCCGCCGAACTGTGAATATACGGGATATCTGAAGGTGAGATTTTTATTGTAGCTTTCGGGACGGTTCTCGCCTATGGATATGGCGTTGCCCCAAACGCTTGCCCAGTGCATATTGCCGCTCATTGTAAACGCTTCCTCGCTTATAAAAAAGATAGTCGGGAAATGGGTTTCCATCTCCCGACTATCAGTATAGCACGATTATTTAAAAAATGCAAGCTATAGGTCACAAACCGCCGTCCATTTTCCCACGGGGCAGCCCATGTATGCCTTTGCAGCCCTCAGCTCCGCAAAACAGCCGCATTCTCCGCACATACCCGCTCCCAGCATATCGCAGGACTTGCAGATGCCGAGCCTTGCGTCATATTCCTCTCCCGTGGCTCTCTTGTCCTCGGGAATGCGCTCTATACACTGAGCAACGCTTTCGGCATAAAGCTCCATATCAAACTCGCTGAGCAGACACCTGCGGCATTTTATCTCTTGGCTCATGAAAGCCTTACCGTAACAACAGAACACCTTGGGAGCGTGAATTTAATGCCCTCCCCGGTGATATCTGCACCGTGAGGTGCAGGCTTTACCTTTTCGGGAGCCTCAAAGCTGTTATAAGCATGGATATCCTCCGTAAGGATAACAGCCTCAGCCTTTTCGGGAGCTGTGCCGATGACAGAACAGTTTATCTCGTAATCCTCCTCGAGAGAGCAGTTTGCAAAGGTCATGGTGATATTGCCGCTGCCGTCAACAGATACAGACTGAGATACTGCGGGAATGCCGTTAACGGTTTCGTTTTCGGTAAAGCTGTAAACAAGCTCGCTGTTCTGATGCTCCTTGAACATATCAAAAACGTGATATGTGGGAGTCTTTACCATCTTCTCGCCCTCTGTAAGAATGAGCGCCTGGAGAACATTTACCGCCTGAGCAAGGTTTGCCATTACAACCATATCGGAATGAGCGTTGAAAATATTAAGATTGCAGGCTGCAACTATTGCGTCACGCATGGAATTCTGCTGATAAAGGAAGCCGGGGTTTGTTCCCTCCTCAACATCATACCAGCAGCCCCATTCGTCAACAATGAGCTTTATTTTATCGGAATATCTTCTGATTATGCCGCTCTGCTTTGTGATTATATTTTCCATTTCAAGAGTCGAAGAAATTGTTTTATAGTATTCCTCGTCGGTAAAATCAAGAGCGCTGCCCTTTCTGTTCCAGTCGCCGCCGGGAATGGTATAGTAATGGAGTGAGATGGCATTGGTGTGGCTGTCGTTTACGATAGAAAGCAGCTTTTCCGTCCAGTCAATGTCATTGCCGCTGGGTCCGCAGGCGATCTTATAAAGCTCATTTCCACTGTAATTGCGGCAGTAGCTCTGATAGCGGCGGTATTCATCGGCATAGTATTCGGGACGCATATTTCCGCCGCAGCCCCAGTTCTCGTTGCCTATGCCCAGATACTTTAATTTCCAGGGCTTTTCTCTGCCGTTTTTGCGCCTTAGCTCTGTGATGGGAGATAATGCGTCGGAGGTGATGTATTCTATCCAGTCGGACACTTCCTTTACTGTGCCGCTGCCGAGATTTGCCGCAAGGTAAGGCTCGCAGCCCACAAGCTCGCAAAGGTCGAAAAATTCATGTGTGCCAAAGGAATTGTCCTCGGTCACGCCGCCCCAGTGAACATTTATCATCTTCTTGCGGTCCTTTTTCTCGCCAATGCCGTCTGTCCAGCAGTAAGCGTCGGCAAAGCAGCCCCCCGGCCATCTGAGAACGGGCATTCTGATATTTCTGAAAGCCTCGATGATATCGTTTCTGATACCCCTGGTGTTGGGAATGGGAGAATCCTCGCCCACATATATTCCCTTGTAAATGCATCTTCCGAGATGCTCGGAAAAATGTCCGTAGATCTCCGCATTGATATGAGATCTTTTATCCATTGCGTTTACGACTGCGTTCAGCTTTTTCAATGAAAGTCCCTCCGTTTTTGTAAAATACTATGTTTTGATTATAACCGATTGACAGAAAAAGCACAATGATATATAATATTAAAAGCACTGATATATCATACGATTTGAGGTTAACGCTATGAAGCTTCACGCAATGGGTATATCCCACAGACACGACAAGGATTTTTTTATCAGCCGTCCCGACGGCTCGGGGGACGATCTTCTGATAATATTCAAGACCGATGCTTATATTATAACAGACGGAGCAAGGCAGGACGTTTCGGCTGGAAGTGCCGTTATTTTCAGCAAGGGCACCCCTCAGTATTACGGAGCGAGGGGCGGTGAATATGAAAATCACTGGGTACATTTTGAAGCTGAGGAAACTGATATATTCTTTGACCGCATTGGGGTGCGCTTTAATGTGCCCTGTCCTGCGGCAGATATCATTGCAGCAGAGAGCATTCTCAATATGCTGAGCCTTGAAAGCATTTCCGACAAAAAAAGCGCCGAAAGCGAGGACCTTCTGCTGCGGCTGCTGATAGTTAAGACCGCAGGAGGCGGACACAGGGAAATTTCTCCTCACGGCGATGTCCTGCGAAGACTTCGTGCGGAGATCTACAGCACCCCCTCGGGGAAATATACCATTGACAGTCTTGCACGGCGAGTGTCCCTCAGCCCTTCACATTTCCAGGTGCTTTACAGACAGCAGTTCGGCGTCAGCTGCTATGAGGACGTTATCAGCGCAAGAATGGCGGCGGCGGAGCATTATCTGAAAAACACGCAGATGTCCGTTAAGGAGATAGCGGGGCTATGCGGATATGAAAACGATGTCCATTTTATACGGCAGTTCGGCAGCAGAAAGGGCTTGACTCCGACGCAATTTCGCAGCAGACCATAATGACAATAAGCAAACGGCAGGCATATTATAAGGCGGAGGTGTTTTTATGGAGCTTCTGCTGATATTTCTGCTGATAATTTTCATATTTTCCGCTGCTGCCGAAATGGTATTTGCCCTGCTGCCACTGAGGTGCAGGGGAACAAGACCCGCCCTGGTGATACCCATTACGGAGAATATGCAGGACGCCGAGCTTGTGCTGAGAAGATCTCTGTCTATGGTCAAGGACTCGGGGCTTGACTGCCGCATTATCCTCTGCGATATGGGTGCAGACAGCGAAACTCTTGAAATATGCCGCATATTTGCCGACAGGAATGATATTTTCGAGCTGTGTTCGGAGGAAATGTGCAGGAAGCTTTTCAGATAACAAAAACAGGGAGCTTTTCAGATAACAAAAAAATGTTGACAAGCGAGCCTGTCTGTGTTAAAATATAAGTTAGATTATTTTGTTTATAATAAAGGAGTAATTTAAATGAACAAGTCACTTAGAAAAGCAATTATCGCAGGCAACTGGAAGATGAACAAGACCCGTCCCGAGGCTAAGGAGCTTCTTGAGGCTATTAAGCCCCTGGTTGCTAATGCTGACGGAAAGGTTGAGGTAATTGCCTGCGTTCCTTTCACAAACCTTGAAACAGCTGTTAACACAACAGCAGGCTCTAACGTCAAGATCGGCGCTGAGAACGTTCACTTCGAGAAGAGCGGCGCTTTCACAGGCGAGATCTCTGCCGATATGCTCGTTGAGGTCGGCGTAGAATACGTTGTTATCGGTCACTCCGAGAGAAGACAGTATTTCGGTGAAACAGACGAAACCGTTAACAAGAGAACCAAGGCTGCTCTTGCTGCAGGTCTCAAGCCTATCGTATGCGTAGGCGAGCTTCTCTGGGAGCGTGAGTGCGGCATTACCGAGGAAGTCATTGCAAGACAGATCAAGCTTGATCTTTTCGACGTTTCCGCTGAGGACGTTAAGAAGACTGTTATCGCTTATGAGCCTGTATGGGCTATCGGCACAGGCAAGACCGCTACAGCAGATCAGGCTGAGGAGGTTTGTGCATTTATCCGTGCAACTCTTGCAAAGCTCTATGACACTGCTACTGCAGACGCTGTTACCATTCAGTACGGCGGCTCCATGAACGCTAAGAACTGCGCTGAGCTTCTTGCAAAGCCCAACGTTGACGGCGGACTTATCGGCGGCGCTTCACTTAAGGCTGAGGACTTCAACACCATCGTTCAGGCTGCTGTAAACGGCTGATAATAACATAAAAAACATTTACTCTGCGGATACGGACATTTTGTGCATATCCGCAGACACTATTTATGATTATGAAATTCAGTAAGCTCAAAAAAATTTTGCTGACACTTCTGGCAGCAGTGATATGCGCTTTTTTCATAACCGACACCCTGCGGGCGAAGATATTCGGAGCAGAGCCGCTGTTCTGCATAAAGGCAATTGAATTTGACGACGGCTTCAGTGCGGAATATTTCGGTGCAGGGTATAAGATCAAAAAGGATCACGATATTACCGACGGCAGCGAGGAATACTTTGTAACACTCTGGCTCCTGCCCGACAGTATATCCCTGTGATAATACGGAAAGGACTGTAAAAATCAATGAGCAAGAAACCCGTAGCTCTCATCATCATGGACGGCTTTGGGATCAACAATGATTCCTACGGCAATGCCATTGCGGCAGCAAGCACGCCCAATCTCGATAAATATATGCGGGAGTGCCCCAATACAATTATCGGTGCGTCAGGTCTTGACGTTGGTCTTCCCGACGGACAGATGGGCAACTCCGAGGTAGGTCACACCAATATCGGTGCAGGAAGAATAGTTTATCAGATGCTCGTAAAGATATCCAAGGACATCAAGGACGGCGTTTTCTTCAACAACCCCGCACTTGTTGACGCAATGGAAAACTGCAAAGCAAAGGGCAGTGCCCTTCACCTTATGGGTCTGCTTTCCCCCGGCGGCGTTCACAGCCACACCGAGCATATGTACGGTCTGCTTGAAATGGCTAAGAAGAGCGGCATCGAAAAGGTATATGTTCACGCTTATCTTGACGGAAGAGATGTTCCTCCTTCCTCCGCAGCGGAGTATATGGAAGAAGCTGTAGCAAAGATGAACAAGATCGGTGTGGGAAAGATAGCGACAATTTCCGGAAGATATTACGCTATGGACCGTGACAATGCATGGGACAGAGTTGAAAAGGCTTATGATGCAATGGTAATGGGCGAGGGCGTCCGGGAGAGCGACCCCGTTGAGGCAATAAAGAACTCCTATGCAAAGGGCGTTACCGATGAATTCATGCTCCCCACAGTAGTATGCAGTGAGGGCACCGTTAAGGAAGGGGACAGCGTTATATTCTTCAACTTCCGCCCCGACCGTGCACGTCAGATAACAAGAGCATTTGTTGACCCCGATTTCGCAGGCTTTAAGAGAAAGAAGGGCTATTTCCCCGTGAAATTCGTGTGCATGGCTCAGTATGATGCTTCCATGCCAAACGTTTCCGTTGCATATCCTCCCGAGCAGCTCACAATGACCTACGGCGAGTATATGGCAAAGTGCGGCAAGACACAGCTGAGAATTGCCGAAACTCAGAAATATGCTCATGTTACCTTCTTTTTCAACGGCGGCGAGGAGAAGCAGTTTGAGGGTGAGGACAGGATCCTTATCCAGTCACCCGATGTTCCTACCTTTGACCTGAAGCCCGAAATGAGCGCATATGAGGTAACAGACGCAGTTCTAAAGGCTATCGAGTCCGACAAGTATGATACCATTATCCTTAACTACGCTAACTGCGACATGGTGGGACACACAGGTATATTTGACGCAGCAAAGGCAGCTGTTGAGGCTGTTGACGAGTGCGTGGGAAAGGTAGTTGACGCAGTTCTTGCAAAGGGCGGCGCTGCTCTTATCACAGCAGACCACGGCAATGCAGACAAGCTTCTTGAAGCTGACGGCTCACCCTTCACCGCTCACACCACAAATCCCGTTCCCCTTATCGTTACGGGATATGACTGCAAGCTGAAGGAGGGCGGCGTTCTTGCCGATCTCTGCCCCACAATGCTTGAAATAATGGGTCTTCCCCAGCCTGCCGAGATGACAGGTAAATCACTTATCGCAAAGTAAGATAATAAACTTTTTATTGGGAGCAGCACGACAAGCTGCTCCCTTTTTATTTGACATCAGCCAGAAATCGTGGTAGAATAAATATGAATATTTTCATGGGAAAGGGATAAAAAATGAAACTGCTTACTTATATTTACAACAATACAGAAAGCATCGGCGTGCTTTCGGGTGACGAAAAACAGGTCGTGCCCTGCACAGACCTCGGCATAAGCTATCCGACAATGGAGGAGCTTGCCGTAAAAATTACAGACGAGGAGCTTGCAGAAACCGCAAAAAGGCTTGAAGGCTGCAAGGGCATTCCCCTTGAAAATGTAAAGGTGCTGGCACCTATCCCCCGTCCCTCACGGGATATAATCTGCCTGGGCGTGAATTTCAAGGACCATGCCGAGGAGAGCAAGGACGTTATGGGTGCGGAATATGCAGGAGAAAGAAAATATCCCATCTATTTTGCAAAGCATGTAAATGAGGCTGTGGCTGACGGCGATGATATCGACGGCCATTTTGACATCGTCACCGATCTTGACTACGAGGTGGAGATGGCTTTCGTTGTAAGACGGGATATTGTTAAGGCAAAGGCTGAGGACGCCGCAAAATACGTTTTCGGCTATACCATAATGAATGACGTCAGCGCCCGCTGCATTCAGATGCGCCATAAGCAGTGGTTCAGAGGAAAAAGCTTCGACGGCTTTGCGCCTATGGGTCCCTATCTTGTAACAGCAGACGAGTTTGATTTTCCTCCAAAAACAGACCTTACCTGCAGGGTCAACGGTGAGCTTCGCCAGAACACCAACACCGCCCTCTATATACATAATATCCCCTATGTGGTGGAGGATCTTTCCTCCGCAATGCTCGTTAAGGCAGGCACAATTATTTCAATGGGCACTCCCGCCGGTGTGGGAATGGGCTTCAAGCCCCCCAGATATCTGAAGCACGGCGATGTGGTGGAATGCGAGGTCGGCGGAATAGGAAAGCTCACAAACACGGTTAAATAAACAATAACGACGGGAGGAACAAAAATGATAACCAAAAGAAAAATTGACAAGCTCGGCATCGAAACCTCGCTTCTGGGCTTCGGCTGCATGAGATTTCCGACGATAGACGGCAGGATAGACGAGGAAAGAGCGGAAGCAATGCTTGATGAAGCTTACAGACAGGGTGTAAATTATTTTGACACAGCCTATCCCTATCACGGAGGGCAGAGCGAGCCATTCACAGGAAAGGTACTTGACAAATATCCGAGAGAGTCCTATTATCTTGCCACAAAGCTTCCCTGCTGGGAGATAAACAGTCTTGATGACGCCAAGCGAATATTTGAGGAGCAGCTTCGCCGCCTTAATAAAGAATATGTTGATTTTTATCTCCTTCATGCCCTGGGACGGGACAGATGGCACAAGATGAAGGACCTGGGCGTGGTCGAATACTGCGAGCAGCTTAAAAATGAGGGTAAGATAAGATATCTGGGATTTTCCTTCCATGACAGCTATGAAGCCTTTGAGGAGATAGCCACATACCGTGACTGGGATTTCTGCCAGATACAGCTTAATTACATGGATACCGACGAGCAGGCAGGAATGAAGGGCTATGAGCTTACGGAAAAGCTGGGTATTCCCCTAATCATAATGGAGCCGATAAAGGGCGGCTCACTTGCAAATCTTCCCGAGGAGATTACGGCACAGTTCAGGGCAATTGACCCTAAGCGTTCCTCTGCTGCATGGGCGCTGAGCTGGGTCGCTTCCCTGCCGAATGTAAAGGTAATTCTCAGCGGAATGTCCGATGAAGCTCAGGTGGGTGACAATATCAAGACCTTTACCGATTTCAAGGCTCTTTCGGAGGAAGAAAACGCCGCTGTAATGAACATTGCGGATATGCTCAGAAGCAGGGTAAACAACGGCTGCACAGGCTGCAATTATTGTATGCCCTGTCCTGCGGGAGTAAATATCCCCTATAATTTCAAAATATGGAACACCTATGGTATATACGAAAACAAGGGCGGCTCT
>CAMAIG010000004.1 GCA_945835085.1 uncultured Ruminococcus sp.
GGTGTTGAGCATATTATCCATATAATCTGCGATAAACTCCGCTATGGGTGAGGTTATTGCAAAGATCATAAAAAATCCCAGTGCTACCTTCAGCTGGATATTTACCACCATTATCTGTATCTGGGGAACTGCCTTCATCAGCACTCCCACGCATATCTCCACTATAAGCTCCGCTGCCACTATGGGCATTGCAAGCTGTACCATCAGTGTGAAAATGTGGGTGAACATTTCCAGCATATGTATTCCTATTTCCCCGTTGATATATCCGCTGCACAAGGGGATCGCTTCAAAGGAATCCACAAATATTTTAACGAGAGTCAGGTGACCGTTTGCAACAAAGAAATACAGATACATGATAAAGCCCATATAGGAGCCGTACATTGACATCTGTATCTGCGACGCCGGGTCAAAGACCTTTGCCATGCCAAGTCCTGCCTGGGAGTCCATTATATCTCCCGCAACGTATATCATATAAATAAACACGTCGCACACATAGCCCAGCACAAGACCTATGAACATCTCACGAATAAAGCACATGGCATAGGTGCCCATTGTGCTTCCCGTATCAACCTGTGTTATATTCATGGAAAGCGCCACGATATATGTTATGAGCAGCGTCAGTCCTATTCTAACTCTTGCAGGTATATTTGATCGTGACAGTATGGGGTTGAAGGTGAATATCCCAAGTATACGCCCGAATATCAGAAGCTTTACGTCCAGGCTGCCAAGCAGCGTGTCCCAGAAATCCATTCTTCTGCCTCCGCACTCAGCTTATGACTGTCTGCGTGCTGACCGAATCTATCACATCAAATATTTCCGCTATGAAGGTATCGGTATTGGAGATCATAAATGACGCCATTCCGAAAAGCAGCAGAACTATCACAAGCGCCTTGGGAACAAAGCTCAGTGTCTGCTCATGCACCTGGGTCGCTGCCTGTATTATGGCGATAACAAGTCCCACCAGCATACTGATTATCAGCATCGGCCCTGCAAGCTTAAAGGTAAGTATCATTGCGTCCTTGAACACCTGCAGCACTGTATCCTCTGTCATTTATCTCTCACTTCCTTCACTATATATTGAAGCCGTTCACAAGTGAGCCTGCCAACAGCTGCCACCCGTCAACCAGCACGAACATCAGTATTTTAAAGGGCATTGCTACCGTTGAGGGCGGCATCATCATCATACCCATTGACATGAGTATGGAGGAAACCACCATATCTATCACAAGAAATGGTATGAACAGCAGAAAGCCTATCTGAAAGCCTATCTTTATCTCACTGAGCATAAAGGCGGGGGCTGCTATCCTGAAGGGTATCTTTTCAACGAACTCCTCGTCCGTTTCCGCTTCATACTCGCTGCCGTCACCGTTTAAATTCAGAAAGAAGGTCATGGTTTCGTTGGACGTATTCTTTAGCATCCATTTTTTCAGGGGCACCGACGCCTCCTGTATCGCTTCTGTGGCTGTATACTCCCCGTTTTTATAGGGCACATATGCCACCTCGTTCATCTCGTCGATAACGGGGGACATTATAAACAGCGTTAAAAAAAGCGCAAGCCCTATCATAACCTGGTTCGGCGGCGTCTGCTGCACTCCCATGGCATTTCTCAGCAGGGAGAAGGATATGATGATCCTTGTAAAGCAGGTCATCATTATCAGTATGGACGGTGCAAGCGATATGATCGTCAGCAGGATAATAAGATCCAGCGTATTGCTGTTTTTATTCAGATCCAGCATATCCAGTATGCTTTCCTCGGTCAGATCATCGTCATTTTCAGGTTCATTGTAGGGCAGGGTCGTTTCCGGCTCGGTTATTGACTGTGCGGGTATTGTGGTCTGTGCGGTTTCGGGCACAGTGGTGGTCACGTTTGATATCTCGGTTTCCATGGCTGTGGTTATTGTTGTTTGCGCAACAGTCCCGCTTTCCTCATCGGGATCTCCTGCCGCAAACGTAACTATCCCCGCTGCGCTCCACATAAACGCTGCTGCACACAGTCCTGCCATTGCAGCCTTTTTCAGGCGTCCTTTTATGCCGCCGCCTGATATTTTTTTCATTGCTGCGGCTCCTTTCATTCTATGCCGTCTTCGCTGTTTTCCGAAGGGTCTTCTTCGGCTTTGCTGCTGCCGTATGGCTTCAGAAAATCTCTGCCAAGCTTTCCTGCATTGTATTTCAGGCACTCCGCAAAGGATTTGCCTGCCATGCTGCGGTCCGGAGCTGTTCCGTTAATAAGCTGCTCCGCATCGCTGTCATCAAGCTCGCATATGAGATTTATCCCGCCGGGGGTCACTCCCAGCAGCAGATATTTATTTCCGGCTTTTACAGCCATTATTGATTTATCCTGTCCCACGCCCATACTGGTGATTATCTTTATGCCTCCACGGCTTTGAGCGCCGGTTATGCGGTTGTTTATCCATTTCATGAGATAAAGCACCGCCAGCATAAGTGCTATCACGCCTATGAGCGCAAATACAACAGGCAGCATTTCGGTCATTGCTTTTTCCTTCCGGCTATATTATCAGCCGAGTACCTTCTGAACGGTGGCAAGGATCCTGTCGGGCTTGAAGGGCTTTACGATAAAGTCCAGAGCGCCCAGCTTTATTGCCTCTACTACCATGGTTTCCTGACCCATTGCTGAGCACATTACTACCTTTGCTCCGGGGTCGGAAGCCTTGATATCACGAAGCGCTTCTATTCCTGTCTTATTGGGCATTGTGATGTCCATGATAACAAGGTCGGGCTTTTCTACTGCATAGGTATTGCAGGCGATCTCTCCGTCGGCTGCTTCTATTATGTTTGTATATCCGTTCTTTGTAAGAGTATCCTTGATCATCATTCTCATGAAAGCAGCGTCATCAACGAGCATTATCTTCTTGTCCATAATTAATTCTCCTTACCTAAATTATCCAAAAATTTGGATTTTATTATTTCTGTTATTCTTACTGCAAAGTTATCGTCTATTACAACAACGTCGCCCTTGGCTATGAGATGTCCGTTTACGATTACATCTACCGGAGCGCCTGCCTGCCGTTCAAGCTCGATTATGGTTCCCTGTGTGAAGTTCAGTATCTCCTTGACCTTTTTGGTTGCGGAGCCTATCTCTACGGTCACATCAAGGGGTACTCCCATCAGCAGCTTCAGATTATCGTTCTGATCGGCATTCAGATCCTTGTTGTTATAGTTTTCAAAGTTCTGCAGCTGCACTGCCTGGACATTTACCGCACTTCCTCTCTGGACAGGCTGCATTGGCGGCATATATCCATACTGAGGGGGCATATAGTAGCCTCCGTAGGGCGGCATTGCTCCGTTTGGCTGAGCCATCTGCTGCATCATGGGCTGCTGTGCTCCCATATCGGGCATCTGCTGCGATGCCATCTGCATAGCAGGCTGAGGTGCAGGATTTACTGCGGGAGCAGGTGTTGGTGTGGGAGTCGGTGCCGGTGTTGGTGCAGGTGCAGGATTTGAAAACATTCCTGCGGCTCCGCTAAGAAGGGCGTTTATCTCCTCCTGACTGAGCGTTCCTCCCGATGAAGGGGCGGGACTCGGTGCAGGCTGAGGTGCCGGTGCAGGCTCCGAAGGGAACTTTGCGGCTCCGCTCAGCAGAGCATTTATCTCATCCTGACTGAGCGTTCCTCCCGATGAGGGAGCGGGGCTCGGTGCAGGCTGGGGTGCAGGTGCCTCTGCCGGCTCATTGAAGCTTGACATCATTTTCTGGGTTATGTCCTTTGCCAGGGGTATTGACATTACAGATATGAACTCAGAATTTATTACGTTGTCGATAGTCAGCTTGAATTTTATCACACAGACATATTCATCCGGGTCTACTCCGAAGGGATTTCCTCCCGGGTCGTCGGAGTTATTAACTATTGCTTCCGGGGTGGATATGTCAATGGGTGTATTTATCAGTTCTGCCAGAGCCGTTGCCGAAGCTCCCATCATCTGGTTCATTACCTCGCATACGGCTGAGATATTCATTTCATCAAATTCAAAGTCATCGGTGACCTCCAGAGGAAGTCCCATCAGCTGGTTTAGTATCAGCTGCACGTCGTCCTGCTTCAGGATAAGTACATTTTCTCCGCTTATTCCCTGTATGTACCTGATCCTTACCCGCACCGACGGCTCCAGCTCGGGATATACCAGAGTTCCTGCTCTTTCCACCGTTACCGTGGGCGTGGTTATCCACACCTTAGCATTGAGCATATTGGATACGGCAGTCGCTGCAGATCCCATGGTTATATTCATTACCTCGCCAATGGTATCCTTTTCAGATTCACCGAAGCTGTCAATTGTGATATTTTCGTCGCTCATCGCGCTACCTCAATTCCTTATATATATTATCAATCTTAACAGCTTTTTTGTTATTGATAACACCAAGCTTTCCGTCATACCACACATTTCCGCCTATTTTCAGCTCTATATTGCTGGTAATTGCCGTGTTAAGCGGTATAACGTCGTCCACCTGCAGCGTAAGGATATCATATAGATCAACCTTTGTATCGCATAGCACTGCACGGACATCAATATCTGACTCGCTGAGCGCTCCCAGAATTGCAGACCGCCTTTCCTGATCCTTCTTAGGCTCCTGCCGCTTGCTGGTTCGTGCCCATCGGTCACCGAATTTGCTCATTATGGATTCCAGATTCATTGCCGGAATACAGAATGACATTATGTTTTTTACATCCTTTATCTCGATCTCCAGTGTCACGAGGATAATTACCTCGTCGGGAGGTATCGACTGCATTACTCGGGAGTTGGTTTCTGCTGCGGTCATTACAGGGTCAAGGTCTATATACTGTGACCATGGGCTTTTCAGCGACTGTGCCATCTTCTCCATTACGCCTGACATAAGCGTCATTTCGATCTCGGTAAAGTCCCTGTTTACCTCGCTGAATGCTCCGTTTCCTCCCATCAGCCTGTCTATCATGGTGAAGGTTATGGGGTTTGACAGCTGAAGTATGCAGTTTGTTTCAAGCACATCTTCATCGTGTATGCCCATATTTACCAGCGCCATCATTACATAATCGGGCAGAGCGTTATTGAACTCGTAATATCTCTGCTCCTCGGTCTGCATTACCTCCACCTTGCAGTAGAGCCTCATCAGTCCCGTAAGGTATGACGACAGAACTCTTGCGTAGTTCTCGAATATATTGTCGATTACCTTCAGCTGTTCCTTTGTGAACTTCTTCGGCGTCTTGAAATCGTAATTCTTGATTTTCTTATCGCTGTTTTGCTCTTCGATTTCCTCAAAAGCCTTTGCGCCCTGGGTATTAAAGCTGTTGAGCAGTTCGTCTATCTGCTTTTGCGACAGAACATCAGCCAATCTGTTCACCTTCTATCATAAAACGGATTAATCGTATAATTTTGTTTCTCAGCTCTCGCCTGCCGTATCGCTGTGATGCTCGTTCCGGATATAATCTGACTTGGAAACAAAGTTTCCGCTGTTTTCAGATACTTCCTTCTCAGGCTCTCCCTCCGCACTTACCGCTTCATCGCCGTCGGCATTGGAATATGCGGCGAAGCTCGGTCCGAACTCTTCCTTCAGCAGATCCATCATTACCTGAGGATCCTCCAGGTCTAAGTCGTTCCTGATGAATACTATCTCTACTCGGCGGTTCTGGCGCTTGCCTTCCTCGGTGTCATTATCACTTACGGGACGGTAGCCTCCGTAGCCTGCTGCCGAGAATTTGCTGGGCTCACAGCAGTCAAGACTCAGCATAAAGTTGATAACTGCATTTGATCGTCCCGACGAAAGCTCCCACTCGTTTGCCTTTGAGCCTGCACTCTGGGCGGTATGTCCGTTGACCTTTACCGCAAGCACGCTCTTATCTACGGCTCTTACGCCGTCGCAGATGACTTCAAGTATGTATTTTCCCTCGTCGAGCAGCTCAAAGGAATCTCCCTTGAAGAACACGTTATCACGGAATTTCATATATACGCCCGTGCTTGCCATCTCCACGGAAACACTTTCCTCAAGATTTGCACTTGTTATGGCTGTTTCAAGGTAGAGATAAAAATCCTCGAAGTCTATCTCCTCGGCATCTTCGTCCGCTCCCTGGTCAACATAGATCGCATTGGGGTCGTTATCGGGATTAGGCTCCTTATCGACCACCACGTTCTGCACCTCGCCCTTTCCGCCTGAAAACGCCTGGGCGATATACTGCCACTTTGCCTCGTCCATTGTGGACATGGAATACAGAAGTACAAAAAAGCACATCAGCAGGGTTATCATGTCGCCATAGGTATCCATCCAGTTAGCGCCGCCCACTTCCGCTTTCTTTCTTCGTGCTGCCATTTGATTCCTTTCCGAAAGGGTACAGTACCCTATCTAATTAATTATAACATAAATAAATTGATTTTTCTACTGTAATTGTCTACATATTTCAAATTGAATGTTAAAATATTACGGGTATTCTTTGTGGATTTTGTACAAACTTACCAAATAATGGTTTTTGCTTTATCCATAGTTCACAAGTACCCGATTTATTCTCCGCCTCCATCTCCCGATGCCTTGGGCTTTGCGTTAATGGGGAGCATCATTCTGAGCTTTTCCTCCACATAACGGGGGTTTGCTCCCGAAATTATGGCAAGAGTGCCCTCCTCTATTATCTGGAGGCACAGCACCTCCTTATTATGGAGATAGCTAAGCTGGTTTCCGATAGGCGTAAAGAGGACGTTTGCAAGCAGGCTTCCGTAGAAGGTTGTTACCATGGCTGTTGCCATTGCACCGCCCAGGCTTGCTGCCGAGTTCGGGTCGGTGGGGTCCATCTGCTTGAGCATTCCGATAAGTCCGCAGAGGGTTCCTATCATTCCGAATGCGGGGGCTACTCCTGCTGCTCGTCCGAATATGGCACTGTTCTGATCGTGACGGTCGCAGAGGAAATTTATTGAATCATCGAGCATGGATTTTACCTTGTCCGAATCATTTGCGTCTACTATGAGCATCAGTGAGGATTTCATAAACTGGTCGGTGCAGGCGTTTGCCTGCTCTTCCAGGGCAAGTATGCCCTTCTGGCGGGCTGTTTTGCAGTAATCCACCATTTTTTCTATGTATTCCTCGGGGTCGTATTTCGGTGCCTTGATGGCAAGTCCGATAAGCTTTCCTATGTTTTTCAGCGTGCTTCCCGGATAGTTTGCGATTACCGCTCCCAATGTTCCTCCAACTACGATGAACAGTGACGGTACGTCCACGAACCATCCGATCTCTCCGCCCGATACCATTCCATAGACTGTCATGGCGATCGCAATAACAAATCCTATTATCAGGGTCAAGTTCATAATTATGTGTGTCCTTTCTCGGCTCTGTTTAGCGCTTTGCGGTCTTTTCTGCCGCAGCGCTTAACGGGGATCCTGCCCCGAAGGCTTTGCCTTTATTTTTTATCAGAGTGTTTTTTTTTCCTTTTCAAATGCCATTATTTTTTCGTATATCTCATTTACCGACTCGGCGACAAAATATTTGTGGCCGTTCTGCAAGGTAACTACCGTATCGGGTGTTTCCTCGGCACAGGCGATAAAGTTTTCATTCATCATCAGGACTCCGCCGTTCATTCGGGTCAGCTTTATCATATTTTTTCGCCCCCTTTTATACTGATTGTATAAACGCTTGTATGTTACCCAAAGATTATACTTTGGGTAACATACTCGTTATTTAAGTCTTATCTCTTGAGGTTTACAAGCTCTTCGAGCATGGAGTCGGAGGTTGTGATAATTCTTGCGTTTGCCTGATAGCCTCTCTGAGTTACGATCATATCGGAGAACTCGTTTGCAAGGTTAACATTGGACATTTCAAGCTTATTGGACTGAACCTCGCCTGCTCCCGATTCGCCGGGACGCTTGATGTTTGCCACGCCCGACGCTGCTGTCTGGACAAACTCTGTATCTCCTACCTCGTTAAGACCCTCAACATTGTCGAAGGTTGCGATGTCGATACGGCAGAGAGATCTCATCTCGCTGGCATACTGAGCGGTAATTACGCCGTCCGAGCCTACTGTGAAGCCGTCAAGGTCGGAATACTTGAGGGAGCCGTCCTTCATATCCGCAAAAATCGTATTTCCTCTTGCGTCAACGGTTTCAAAGGTCTTGGAAACTGCGTTGTAGGTGTAGACAGTCGTGCTGGGGGTATAGGTTCCGTCGCCGTTATCTGTCTGGAGGGTATATGTATGTGTTTTCTGAACGGCACCTGTGCTGTCCTTTGAGGTGGTACACTGATATGTATAGTAATTGCCGCTTTCGTCTACATAGAAGCCCTTGTCGGGGTCGAAGATAACGCCCTGATTGTTAACATACTTGCCGTTAACGTTATAGAGGATATAATCTGCCGCAACCTCCTGAGGCTCTGTGGGAGGCTCGCCGGGTGCGGGTGCGTCGATAAGGTCATCGGTCGCTATGAGTCCTCCGTCCATAGCTCTGTCATATGCTATCTGACGGGTGGTATCATAGGGGTCTGTTCCCGAGAATATGACCTGGGTAGTACCTGCTGTTTCATCGGTAGTTCTGTACTTTGCGGGTACATCGTCAAAGTCTATCTCACACTCGGGCTTATATGCGTCCCATACAAGGTCGTTGATATTAAGGGTATCAAGCTCTCTTGCATTGTCGGCAGGGTTGATGTCAAGAAGCTCTGTGGACGAATAGGAGCCGCCGTCGCTTCTTGAACGGTTGCGTGTTCCGAGAATGAACTCGTTAAGGGTATTTACAAGGTTTCCTGCGGAGTCTACTCCGAAGTTGCCCATTCTTGTGAAGGTAACGCTCGATACCTGTCCGTTTCTGTCAAGCTTGCCGCAGATGAACATTCCGTCCCCTGCGATAGCAAGGTCAAGAGTTCTGTTTGTATTCTGGAAGTTCGACATTGACATATCCTTATCTATGGAGGATACCTGTACGCCGTAACCTACCTGTGAGGAGTTGTTGCCGGCAAAGGTCGCACGGCCGCCTGTTTCGGAACGCTGTGCCTGATAATAGATATCCGCAAAGGACGTTCTTGACGCCTTGAAGCCGTATGTATTTACGTTTGCGATGTTATTACCGATTACGTCCATTCGTGTCTGGTGGGATTTAAGTCCCGATACGCCTGAATATAATGATCTTACCATAAATTGACCATCCTTTCATGTTGTGCGGAATTTTCTTCTCCGTCAGTCGGTCGGGAGAATAGCTTTCCATAAATGGTCCAAACTGTATAAAATTCCGCAAGTTTACTATTTGTATAATCAGATTATTACCGTTGAGTCAATGTTTGTGAAAACATTGCCCTGCATATCCTCTGCGTTTACCGCAGTGATGACCTTGTTGCTGCGGATACTTACCACAAATGCGGTCTTATCCACTATTACAAGTGCATCGTCGGAGCCTTTGCTTTCCGCAAGCTCCACTCCTCTGTTGAGCCTTGCAAGCTTATCCGAGGACATCACATCAATATTACGGCTATTTATCCTGTCAACCGCATGACGGGAGAAGTTTATCCCCGACATTATCTCCAGCATCTCCGCTGTGGCGGGGGTTTCGCTCCCATGCTCCTCCTCTGCTTCAAGGCGGCTTTTCAGCTCCGCTGCGAAGGGACTGTTTTCGGGAGATACTGCCCCATCGGCATTATCGGTCCGATGAAGCTTGACATTTTCCGCTGTCCCGATGCCCCTCAGCTGCATATACTCACTGATAAGCATTTTCTTCACCTCCGGCTGATCTTATCCTTCCTTATAAACATAATGTGCGTGCCATGCACAGTATTCACCGAAGCTCTTCATTGCAGCCTTCTGCTCCTCGGTATATTCCGTTGCAAAGTAAACTATGGCTCTTTCGGAGGGGGTAAAATCCTTCACGTCGATATCGGGATATGCTTCTCTGTCGAGTAACTGCCTGAGTGTATATTTACCCGATGTATGGAGATAGCACTTGCGTCCCCTGGAATCAAGGATCTCTACTCTCTGTCTTCCGTCAGACTGTGTTACCACTTCACCAAGCTTGCCTATGCCGCACCAGCCGATATCTGTGTACTTTCTTCCGCTTTCGCCAACGCAGATGACCTGTGATGTGTCGATCTTATCCATAATGCTTGTGTTGCCGATGAAACGGATATCTGCCATATGTGTTCCCACATAATCTGCAAAGGCTGCCTCAAGGGGATACTGATCTGCATATTTTCTGTTGCTTGCAGGGATATTATTGGTTGCTCCCTGTGCATATGTTTCGAGGGTCTGGGCTTCCGAGTCGTTTTCTTCAACGGTAAGAACTCCCGACACGTCACCCTTATCATAGGTTGCGGAGGATGAACGTGATGAGCTGCTGTTTGATGCATTCACCGTTGTAACATACTGATTATAGACCGATGGTGCGGGGATACGGCTGCTGATGTCCGAGCTTGTGCTTGTGCTGTTGTCGAGAGTATCTCCCGATGAAACAAGACCCGACCTTGCTGCGATGGTTTCGATATCTGCACTTGCTGTGGTAAAGGTATAGCCGTCTATCTCAATAGTCTGCGGCTCTTCCTCCCCAAACATTCTCATAAGATTATTATAGCTGTTTGCGGCGGAAACCGATGCTTCCGAGCTTTCTACCTCTGCTGCGCCCTCTTCGCCTGCAGCGTCATCTGCCTCGCTGCTGTCCTCAGGCTCCTCAATGGGCACTACCGAGGTGATCGCATCAAAGCTGTAGGACTGGTTGTTATCGAGGGTAACATAACCGTTGCCGCTCTTGATGAAAAGTCCCTTTACAACTCCTGTGACAGTGTCATCTCCGTCCTTGATCTCAACGGTTCTTCCCACAAGACTGTTGAGCTTTGTGAAAATTTCGCCGTCTACCACGTCGGTGATGCTGTCGGAGGAATACTGATTGCCGTTTACAAGAAGCATACAGCCGTCGGAGGTCATTGTTACTGCTTCAACTATTCCTGTGTCGGGATAGCCGCCGTTATTGACTGTTACTGCCTTGCCGATAAGCGAGGACGAATAGGACAGCGCATTCTGCTGAGTAAGCTGAGATATAGCTTCCATCATGGAATAGGACGCCATCTGCTGGATAAACTCGGAGTCGCTCATTGCGTCGTTGAAGTCCTGATTGGACATCTGTGCTGTCATAAGCTTCAGATAGCTGTCAAAATCAAGATAGCTTGAAGCTTCATTCTCGTTCATGTTTGTATTAACGGACTTATTGCTGTACTTTGAATAGATGTTGTTGATAAGGTTGTCTGCTGAGTAATCATTTACGCCGATACCCATAGTTTAGCCTCCCTGTTATAATAGATCTCTGCATTCTGCAGGAAGTCGTCATCGGAAGATATCTCGGTCACTGCTCCGTCCTCATAAACAAAGCGTCTGCCCGAGCCTCCCTGTGAGAACTGCCGATCCTGTCCGCTGCCCATGTATGCAAGTGCGTTATCCTCTGCACGAGCGGATATTATCTGCTGTGTTACGGATATTTCCCTGAGATCAACACCTCTTGATGCCATGGTTTCCGCAAGCGCTGCCGCTCTGTCGCCGATCATGCCTGCCGCTTCGCTTCGCTCTGCTGCAAAGGCTATTGCCACACCCTTTTCGCTGTGGGTAATCTTTACGACTATCTCTCCCAGCTCCTCGGGATCAAGCTTCAAGGTGATCTGGTCTGTGACCTCCGCTGCCCTTTGTCTTATCTCGCTTATCCGCTCGATAATTGTCTGTGCAATGGACTCGGTGCTTTCCGCTTCGCGGGTAAACATATTCTCGCTTATTTCAAATACGTTTACTGTGCTTTCCTCCTGCACTGCCTGCTGAACGGGGACTGTATCAGGCTCATTATCGGTATCAAGAGGTCTGCTCACTCTTGACATCACTGCCTGCCTGCTGCTGCCGAACAGCTCCGCAAGCTCTGTGCCGCCTGCACCATGCTGCTCTGTGGCTGTTATCTCAGCCTTTAGCTCACCTGCAAGGATATTACAGAATTCCTTGAGTTCCTCGGGAGATGCATTTTCAAGGGCATTATACACATTCTGTATATCTTCCTCTGCAAATTCATCATATACTGCTATTTGTATATTAGGAACAATAACCAAGGGGCTTTCCGAATCCGCTGCATTTTCGGTGATCTCCACTGTTATCTCGGGTGCTGCTGCCATTGCTGCCGCTGCTTCCGGAATAACCGTTTCCTCATTTTCGGATGCCGCTTCCTTTGCTTTTTTAAGCTTTGCTCCCTCAAGGATTAGCTTTTTCATTGCCTGTGCAGGTGACATTTCGTCAATGTCCGAAACTGCCATATCAAGAAGCTGCACAAAAACTGCCTTGTCCTCATCGGAAACGTTTGCCCAAAGCTCCTTTATGCTTTCAGAGGTGGTTTCTCCCTCCCCAAGGAACTGCTTCAGCACTGCCATAAAGGCGTCTATCCCTGCGGTCTGCTCCAATGCTTCATCTGTCACGGGTAATGCATCTATGACTGCTGTTTCCTCGGTCGGGACTGCCATCATTGCTCCGAGAAGCTGACCGAATTCGCCTGCATCGCCGTTTTCACGGACTTCTGCCGCTCCCCCCGATGATAAAGCTGCCTGCACTGCCGAAGGGATCATTGCTGACATTATCACATCGCTCATATTTTTCCTCCTTTCATATTAAGATATTTATGTAAAACGCATTGCCGTGCAGAAGAATACGACTGTGCGTTTTAACCGTTATTTAATTCTGTGCCATTGCACTTCTTACGGCATTGCCGTTAACATACTCCTCGATAAAGCTTTCCTCCGCTTTGGCTGCCCGGAACTTATATTCCTCCAGCTGCTTTTCCTCCAGCTTTTCAAGGGAGCTTACCTCCTTTGAGGCTTCGACTACCACGCCTGTCTGCCTTTCGACCTCTTTTTCGATCTCGCAAAGCTCCTTGCGGGCGTCCTCTATCTTTATTCTAAGACCCTTCTGATAATTTGCAAACACCATCATATCGGTTGCGGCTATGCCACGGGCTGCCTTTTCATTAAAGCTGTCCTGTGCTCTGTGAAGCTCCGATTCAAGAAGCTCTATCTCCTCTTGTGTTTCCGCACGCCTGAGATTAAGGGCTGCAAGGTCGTTCTTTTCCTTTTCAAGAAGCTGCCCCTTATAGTCAAGGAGCTTGTCAAGCGTAAATCTGAACTTTTTCATTTACCCTTTCCTCCTTTATCGGACTGCTTCCTCAAGCATTCTCACGGTTTCCTCAAAGCTGAATGCTTCGTCGGTCCCCTGCTGCAGAAATGCGTTTATCCTGTCGATCTTCCTCAGTGCTTCATCAAGGGCATGGTTTGTGCCCTTTTTGTATGCACCGATGGATACGAGATCGGCGTTTGCGTTATAGGTGGCAAGGAGATTTCTCATCTTTGCCGCTGCCTGCTTATGCTCCTTGGGCGCTATCTCCGACATCAGTCGTGATACCGATTCAAGGACCTCTATGGCGGGGTAATGGTTCTTCGCTGCGACCTTTCGGGAAAGAATTATATGTCCGTCGATAATTCCCCGGACTGTATCGGATATTGGCTCGTTGGTGTCGTCGCCCTCAACGAGCACGGTATATATTCCCGTTATGGAGCCTGTTTCAAAATTGCCTGCTCTTTCAAGAAGCTTAGGCATGGTGGTATATATGGACGGTGTATAGCCTCTTGCAATGGGGGCTTCTCCCGTGGCAAGACCTATTTCACGCTGAGCCATGGCATATCGGGTAAGGGAATCCATCATCAGCAGGACGTTTTTTCCCTTGTCCTTGAAATACTCCGCTATGGCGGTGGCTGTCATGGGGCATTTATTTCGCATCATGGAGGGCTGGTCGGAGGTGGCTACCACAAGAACAGACCTTGCCATTCCCTTGGGTCCCAGATCTCGCTGGATAAACTCCAGCACCTCTCGTCCTCGCTCACCCACCAGGGCTATTACGTTGATATCCGCCTGTACCTCTCTTGCTATCATGCCGAGAAGTGTGGATTTTCCAACGCCCGATCCTGCGAATATTCCCATACGCTGACCTCTGCCTATGGTCAGAAGTCCGTCTATTGCCTTTACGCCGAAGGGTATTATATCATGGATAGCGGGGCGGGTAAGCGGATTTACCGACTCTCCCGCTATGGAATAGCTTTCAAGGGTCTTTATTGGTGCGCCGCCGTCGATTGGCTCTCCCACGGCGTTTATTACTCTGCCGATAAGGCAGTCGCCCACGCCGACCTTAAGCTTATCGCCCGTACTGTCAACAACAGATCCCGGACCTATGCCCTCGATATCCGTATAGGGCATGAGCATGACCGTTCCCTGACGGAAGCCCACCACCTCCGCAAAAATGAAATCTCCGCTTCTGCCCTTCTTATATATCCTGCAAACATCGCCGATATTGCAGGAAGGACCGCTGGCTTCTATGGTCATTCCTATGATTTTTTCTATCTTGCCCTGGGCACGGTACAGATCCGCTGTCCTGACGGCTGCTCTCACGGCTGAAAAGTTCATCTGCTATTCCTCGTCTGCGTCCTCTCCACGGGAATTCTTCATGATCTCCCTGAGAAAATCCAGCTGTGTGGGAATTGACGCATCTATTATCTCGGAGCCGTTATCGAGGACTATTGTGCCTTCGGGGGCGTCCTCGGGGTCAAGCTCCTCTATTTCAACTTCGGGGATAAACGGTATCATTGATTTCAAAAATTCTCTGTCCGTTACAAGCTCCTTAGAAGCCTCTCCCCTGCATACGGATATTTTCAGATAATCGGAGTTGCGGAAGTTCTTTGCTGCATTTGCGGCTATCCTGTCGATAACGGAGGGGTCGGTCTTTATTTCCGCAAGGGTGATCTTCCTCACCATATCCATGACGGTATTGCACAGCTCGTATTCATTGGCTATGTAATACGCTTCCTTTTTGGAATTTATCTCGCTGAGGAGTGTTGCCGCCGCTTCAAGATACTTTTCGCATTTTTCACGGGCTTCCTTTCTGCCTGCTTCAAAGCCTGCCTCATAGCCCGACCTTTCTGCCTGCTCCCGAAGCTTTTTTCCCTCCTCCTCGGCTGCGTCAAGCACTGCCTTGGTTTTGGTCTTTGCTTCGCTGATCAGCCTTTCGGACTCCTGCCTTCCCGCACTTAAAAGCTCGGAATACTCCCTGTCAAGCTCTGCCTTTCTGGCAAGTATGACCTCGTCGGAGCGCCTCAGCACCGCTTCATTAAAGCGCCTGGCATTCTCCTCCTCCAGCCTTCGCCGCTCAAGCTCTCTGAGCTTTTCCTCCTCCTCGGGAGTTATCACGGGGGCTTCGGGCTCCTCCTGCACCATCTCGGGTGCCTCCGTTTCGTCGGCTATCCCCAGTGACACAGGCTTTGTGCTGTCGAAATTATATACTCTCGATTTTACGATTTTAAGCAATTATCTCGTCATCTCCTCCGCCCTTGCCTATGACAAGCTCGCCTTCCTCTTCAAGGTGTCTGATAATACCAACGATACGCTGCTGTGCTTCTTCAACGTCACGCATACGGATATTATGCAGATACTCGATCTCCTGCTGGATAGAATCCTGCATTCTCTTAGGCATATTGGCAAACAGGACGGCTGCGACCTCCTCGTTTGAGCCCTTGATCGCAACGGAAAGATCCTTTGTATCGCATTCTCTGATAAATCTCTGTATGGACATGGAATCCAACGACAGGATATCCTCGAATACGAACATCTTTTTCTTGATCTCCTCCACAAGGGCAGGATCTCTGACGGTGAGTTCGTCGAATATGTATTTTTCCGTGGAGCGGTCAACCTTATTAAGGATATCGGCTACCGCATTTATGCCGCCGACCTCGGCGGTATCCATGGATACAACGGAGGCAAATTTCTTTTCAAGAGTGGCTTCGATGGTCTTTACCGTATCGGGCGATGCGGAATCCATCTTCGCTATTCTCTCGATTACGTCCACTCGCTTTTCCTTTGGAAGTTCACTCAGAACGGCTGACGCCTGATCCGAATTTGCATAGGAAAGTATGAGGGCGATAGTCTGCGGGTACTCGTTCTGAACGATCGCCAGCAGATTTTTATAGTCGGATTTTCTTACAAACTCAAATGCCTTTGTCTGCATGGAACGGCTGATCTTTTCCATGAGCTTTGCGGCGGTTTCCTCGCCGAATGCCTTTGTCAGGACATCACGGGCGTATTCCACTCCGCCGTCCGTTATGACCTTCTGGGTCAGGCACAGCTCATAGAATTCATTGAGCACGTTATTTGCTGTTGAGGCGTCAAGATACGGCAGGCTCGATACATCAAGAGTCAATGTTTCGACCTCGTCGTTTGTAAGATGCTTATATACATATGCTGCGTTATCCGAGCCAAGGGCGGTTATTATAACCGCCGCTTTCTGCTTCGAAGTCAGCTCCAGCAAATCACTCATGACAGTTCACCTTTCAATTATCAGTCTTCTTCCTTCAACCAGTTACGCAGCAGCTGTGCCACGATCTCCGGACTGTTCTTTGCAAAGGTTGCAAGCTCCCGTCTGATGATATCCTCCTTGGTTTCCATCTCGGCTTCCTCGGTAAGGCTCGGTACCTCGGGAATGCTGCCCATGTTTTCGTCCTCTATAGTAAAGAAGCGGTCAACAAGAGGCTCGTCCCCCGGCGGTGCGTGCTGCTCGAGAAGGGTCTTTTCGAAATGCCTTCTCTTCTTCTTGTTCTTGGAGCTGAGTGCTGCAAGTACGATTATAAGTATAATGAGTATTCCGAGAAGTATTGCTCCGAGTATTACAAGCTGATTGAGGGTAAGTCCGAATAGGAAGGTCTTTTCGGGAGGCTCTTCATTTGCTCCGTATTTCTGGAGGTTTGTGACGGAAACTACGTCCTGGGCTGCGGCGGGATTTACCGTTCCTGCGTTTGCCACAAGGCTCACAAGCTCCTGTCTGGTAGTTTCGGGAAGATAGTCCGTATATATTACGACCGATATGGACAGTCCGTCTATAACATATCCTGCCTTTTCGATCTGCTCCTTATAGGTATTTACAAGGTAGGTATTGGACACGGAATTCTCGGTCCACTGACCGTTTCCGTTTGTATCCTGTGTGGGGTAGGTATCGTCGGCATTTGTTTCCACGCCTATTACTCCGCCGTCTGCCACGGTATTTCCGCTTGCCTGCTCGGCGTCCGTATGCTGGAGCATTCCCCGCTCGTCGTTGGTAGAGGGGGTATACTGTGTATTTTCGGAAACCTTGTCGTCAAAATTCAGCACCATATTCACCGCTGCGGAGAAGCCGTCCTCACCGTATGCGGGAATAAGCAGATTTTCGATCTTTGCCTTTATCTGATTTTCAAGATCCGTCTTGAATTTGAGCTTTCTTGTTTCCTGTGCCACTACGTCCTCGGGGGTATCCTCGGAAACAAGCAGCACTCCGTAATCATCGGTTATGGAGATGTTTTCTTCCTTAATGCCCGCTGCGGTCATTACAAGGTAGGTGATACCCTCCACCTGCTCTCCCGTAAGCTTGGCATTCTTTTCAAGATAGACCGTTACGGCTGCAGTGGATTCCTGCTTATAGGCTTCTATAACGGTATTTTTTCTCTCTGCAAGGTTAAGGGTAACTACTGCTTCCCTTACTCCCTCAAATCTTGATATTACCGCTGACAAGCGATCCTGGAGAGCTATCCTTTCATATACCTTTTTTTCGGATTCTGTGGTGAACATTCCCACCTTGTCGGTATATGCCTTATAGGTGAGATCGGATTTCGGGTACTGCTGCATTGCAAGGGTCATGGCGATCTTATCCTCGGTGCCCTTTACTACGGAGATCGTTCCTCCCGAGGTCAGGGTACATTCATAGCCCGCTTCCTCGATAAGGGCAACTATTTCCGATGCCTCTGTGCTTTCAAGTCCCTCGTAAAGCACTATGTAATCCTTGCGGTTGAGCAGTATAACTGCCACAACGGCAACTATCAGCACAAGTGCAAGTCCGCCGATATAAAGTCCCTTGTTCCTTTTGCTCTGCTTTTCCCAGAACTCCTTTACGTTTGTCAGGGTCTTTTGTATTCTTTCATTCATTTAATAGAGTTCCTTCCGTTTACGGAGATTAAACTAAGTAGTTACAGACTTGTCTGCATTATCTGATCGTAGCTCTGCTGGCAGGCGTCCCTGACTGCCACGAAGGTTTCCACAGCTATCTGTGCCTTGGTCAGATTGTTGTAGATGGTATGGAGATCGTCGATCTCGCCCATTACAAGGCGTGCCGAATCCTCGGTAACCACCTGCTGGGTTTCGGTGACGTCATTCATTACCTCACGGAACACATCGGCAAAGGAGGGCTGACCGGTCTGTTCCTGTGCTTCTGCCGCCGCTGTTTCATTCTGGGACAGAATATTCAGGGGGGTTATGCTTGAGCTTATAGGTACTATATACATAGATCATTTCCTCATATCTGTATTATGGTTACTGTGGCTATTACTTGCCTCTCAGCTCTCCTGCCTTTGACATCATTGCCTTTACCACTTCAATTGCGGAAGCATTTGCTTCATATGCTCTCTGAGCGGCAAGCAGGTCTGTCTGCTCCTTGGTGTTGTCCACGTTTGTCTGATAAACGTAGCCTTCCTCGTCTGCCAGGGGATTATCGGGGTCATACACGGGGGTCATTGGGGCTTCGTCGTCTATTACCGCTGCCACATATGCTCCCGCATATCTGTATTTATCGGTATTCTTCCTGTAATACACTCCATGATGGTGCGTAGACTCTGTTGTAGTGGTATATTTATTCAGTATCCCCGCAAAATCCTTGCCCTCGGATACTACTGTGAGCTGACGGCAGTAGGGCTTTCCCGTGGAGGTGTTGTATGAGTCCTGATTGGCGATATTCTGAGAGATAACGTCCATTCTCAGACGCTGGACGGAAAGTCCCGAATGACCTATATCAAGTGAGCTTAAAAAAGACATATCTCATTCTCCTTTTCATTTCAAGAGGCTTACTTGCCTATGGCGCTTCTTATCATTGCGTACTGGCTGTTCATGTAATCTATCATGGTCTTGTACTGATACTGAACGTCAACCAGGGCAAGACCTTCCTTCTCGATGTCAACGTTATTGCCGTTTAAGAGCTGATCCGTATTGGTTTCGTAGGTGGTCGTTACCCAGACGGGGTCCTTCTTTTCCGTTTCCTTTGTATGGTCAAAGGGACAATCGGTATTGTCGTGGTATTTGCACTTTGCTGTGTTTTCAAGGACAAGTCCGAAATTAACCGTTTTTGCCTTATAGTCGGGGGTGCTTATGTTTGCGATGTTATGGCTGATGACCTGCTGCTTATACCATGCAGCGTCAAGCCCCTGCTCGGTCAGCACAAATGCAGCTCCGTCAAAAAGTCCCATAAAGCAGCTCCTTTCGATATTCTGTCGGCAGGGAGCTTAGCTTCCTCCATGCCGTGATTTTTCCTAATTTTTACATAATATGGACT
>CAMAIG010000005.1 GCA_945835085.1 uncultured Ruminococcus sp.
CCATGCTATTCACCTAACGAGTTGGATTCAGCGACACGCTGAGGGGAGTATGAGCAAAAACTCACGCTCCCTTTTTTGTTTCAGACATTACGCTTTCACGAATATATCCTTTGGTCCATATTGAACACAGCCTTCCACTGTCCGGAAGCTTTGCTCCATGTGGTCGTGACGAAGAACCTTCCCCCAAGGTCGCTGTTGGCTTCATCATTCACTTCAACGCTTATTACATAGCTTGTCTGCACAGTGCAGGTGTCTTCATTCACCACCGTAAAATTTTCTATCGTATATGACTTGCAGTCAAACACGGACACTATCTCCGAATACTCCTTTCCTGTGCAGCGATAACCGCCGCATACCATTACAGCGTCACTTGATACGACATCAAGAAAAGCTTCGGGATCTCTGTTTTTTGCCGATTCCCACATTTTGATCTCATAGTCATAGATCTCTTTAGTGTTCATATGCATTTCCTTTCTCTTGATAAGCAAATACTGTTAAAAAATTATACATCTTAACCAAGAAAAAGTCAACCGATACACTTTTGTCTGTGAAGCAGGGAAAGCTTCTGGCAGCATATCCCTAAAATGTTTTTATTAAAAATTGTGAAAAATGCTTGATTTGAGAAAGATAGTGTGATATAATAAAATAAGTTATGGCAAAACGTGAATAAGCATTGTAATTCAATATTTGCCGAACCGAGAAACTATTTATTTTAGGAGAATGATACATGATAAGAAGCATGACAGGCTTCGGAAGAGCCCAGCAGGTCATAGGCGGCAGAGATATCCTTGTGGAGATACGCTCAGTAAATCACCGCTACTATGAATTTTCTGCAAGGGTCCCCAGAGCATATGGCTATCTTGAGGAGAAGCTCAAATCCTACATCAACGGAAGGATATCCAGAGGAAAGGTCGAGGTAGGCGTTACTATCGCAAATATTGAGGGCAAGGACGCTCTTATCGAGGTCAACAGGACCATTGCAAAGGGCTATGTTGACGCTCTCAGAGATGCAAATGAGGAGCTTGGTCTTACCGATGACCTTACTCTTTCAAATCTCATAAGGCTTCCCGATATCTTCACCGTCCGCAAAACTGCCGATGATGAAGAGGTAATATGGAACGATGTCAGGACTGTGGCTGATGAGGCTGTGGAAAACTTTGTTGCCATGCGTGAAAAAGAGGGCACAAAGATGAAGGAGGACGTTCTCGGCAGACTTGACCTTATCGGAAGATATGTTGACGAGGTGGAAAGGCTTTCGCCTCTTTCGGCGGAAAACTACCGCACTAAGCTTTATAACAGGCTTTGCGAGATACTTTCGGATAAGAATATCGACGAGCAGAGAATTCTCACAGAGGCTGCTATCTTTGCCGACAAGACTGCCGTTGCGGAGGAAACTGTCCGTCTGAAAAGCCATATCAGGCAGCTGGAGGATATGCTGGAGCTTGACGAGCCTATCGGAAGAAAGCTTGACTTTCTCATTCAGGAATTCAACCGTGAATCCAATACCATAGGTTCAAAGGCTCAGGATATCGCAATCACAAAGATAGTTGTTGACCTTAAGAGCGAGATCGAAAAGATAAGAGAACAGATCCAGAATATTGAATAAAGGAAGCGTTAATATGCAGCTTATTCCCATAGGCTACGGAAATGCAGTTTCAGCAGAAAGACTTGTGGCTGTCGTAAGCCCCGAATCGGCACCTATCAAAAGGATAATCCAGGACGCTAGGGACAGGGGAATGCTTATTGACGCTACCTACGGAAGAAAGACCAAGTCTGTTATCATAATGGACAGCGACCATGTGGTGCTGTCGGCAGTTATGCCAGCTTCCATTGCAGGACGTGCAGCTGATGATAAAGCTCACGAGTCTGATGATGATGTGAATGACTGAAAGGAATGATCGTTATGGGAAAAGGACTTCTTATTGTTGTATCCGCACCATCGGGCTGCGGAAAGGGAACCATACTTTCGGAAGTGCTGAAAAATGACAGCTTCTTCTACTCGGTTTCCGCAACGACCCGTGCCCCGAGAGAGGGTGAGGTCAACGGAGTGAATTACCATTTTCTGACAAAGGAAAAATTCGAGGAGCTTATCGCTTCCGACGGTATGCTTGAATATGCACAGTACTGCGGCAATTATTACGGCACTCCGAGAAAAGCAGTTTTCGATAAGCTTGAAGAAGGCAAGGACGTTATCCTTGAAATAGAAGTGCAGGGCGCCATGAAGATAAAGGAAAGGTGTCCCGAGGCTATGTTTGTTTTCATTCTCCCGCCGTCTTTGGGAACTCTTAAAGAACGCCTTTTAAAGCGCGGCACCGAAACCATGGAGGTTATCGAAAAGCGTGTCGGCGAAGCTGCACGGGAGATAGAAGCAGCATATAAATACGACTATGTTATCGTAAACGACGATCTGCAGACTGCCGTTGACGATTTCATCACCGCCGTTAAAGCCGAGAAAATGACTGTAAAGCGCTCGGAGAAAACTATTGACGGCGTTCTCGGAAAGTGATTTCCGGGCAAACAATACACCAATAACATTATTATAAAGGAGATATTATTATGCTCAGACCAGCTATGACACAGATCGCAACACACGGAGAAAGCTATTATTCGGTTGTTACCGGAATAGCAAAGAGAGCAAGAGAGATCGCTGACGAGCTTAGCGAAAACAATATGACTCTTGAGGAAAAGCCTGTTAAGACTGCTGTTGAGGAATTTGCCGCACGCAAGTTCACTATCATCGAGGATCCCAGCGTAAGACCCGGCAAGTCCACAGAAAGCACATTCTGAGCCATATGTCATCAGCTGCCGCTCTTGTGGGAGTGAGCGGAACTTCCCCGGGCTTTGACACGGCATATACCTATCTTATCCCGGGCAGGCTTTATGAAAAGGTTTGCCCCGGTGTAAGGGTGATCGTGCCCTTCGGAAGGGGAAACCGCCGCAGGATAGCCATTGTTCTTGATGTATGTGAGGCTCCCGAGGATACAAAGCTAAAGGAAATATCCTCTGTGATAGACGAGGCACCCATTATCGGTGAGGAGCAGATGAAGCTCCTTTACTGGATGCGTGAAACCACGTTCTGCACATATTTTGAAGCCTTTCGTACGCTTATCCCTCCGGGGCTTGGAATGAGCTTTACCGCAAAATTCAGGCTCTCTCAGAAAAAGCCCCATAAGGGCGAGCTGTCCGAAAGGGCGGCGGGACTTTATTCCTCCGTATGCGAGGCGGCTGACGGTGACGAGCTTGAAATGCTGCTGATGTCCGACAGTACGGGAGCGCAGGAGCTTATTTCCTGCGGATTTGTGGAAGAAACGGATATCGCAAAGCAGCGTGTCAGAGATGAAACCGTTTCTATGGTCAGGCTAACCGATGCCTGTAAGGACGGAAATATTAAGCTTACCTCCAAGCAGAAGGCTTGTGCCGATGTTCTCGAAAGGGAGGGCTGTGCTTCTGTGAAGGAGCTTTGCTATCTGTGCGGCTGTACCCCTCAGGTGGTAAAGAATATGGTCCGATCGGGGGCTGCGGAGCTTTTTGAATATGAGGTCATAAGAACTCCCGAAGCGGATAAAACTTCCGATATTTCCCAGATAGTTTTAAAGGGCTGCCAGCAGCAGGCTTTTGAGGGCATATCGGAGATGATATCCGAGAGAAAGCCCTCGGCGGCACTTCTCTACGGCGTTACGGGAAGCGGCAAGACTCCCGTATTTGCAAAGCTTATCGAATACACCCTGAATATGGGCAGAAACGTAATAATGCTCATTCCCGAGATATCCCTCACACCTCAGACCCTTAATCGTTTCAGAAGCCTTTTCGGTGAAACTGTGGCGGTCATGCACAGCGGTCTTTCTCTGTCTGTGCGTTCAAATGAATACAAGAGGATAAAGGCAGGACAGTGCAGGATAGTTGTAGGCACAAGAAGCGCAGTTTTTGCTCCTCTTGACAATATAGGTCTTATAATAGTTGACGAAGAGGGGGAGAGGACATACAAGTCCGAATCAAGCCCAAGATACAGCGCAAAGGACGCAGCAGGGCAGAGATGCCTTTATCATAATGCGGTGCTGCTGTTTGCTTCGGCAACTCCTTCCATAGAAAGCTTTTACAATGCAAAGCGGGGAAAATTCAGGCTCTTTACCATGCCTGAACGATACCGTGCCGATGACAATGAGAAGCCATGTATGCCCCATGCCGAGATAATCGACATGACAGGTACAGGACGCATTTTAAGCACAGAGCTTATTGATGCAGTAAACCAAAATCTTTCTCGTGGTGAGCAGTCTATTCTTCTGCTCAACCGCAGAGGATACCATACATATATATCCTGCTGTGAGTGCAGGGAGCCTGTCAGCTGCCCTAACTGCAGCATTCCGCTGACATATCACAAGGTAAACGGCAGACTTATCTGCCACTACTGCGGATATTCGGAGGATTATGCACATAAATGCACTAAGTGCGGCAGTACGGAGCTGAAGCTCACAGGCATGGGTACCCAGCGCCTGGAAGACGAGATAGCCGAGTTTTTTCCAAAGGCAAGGATACTCCGCATGGACGCCGATACTACATATTCCCGATATGCCTATGATAAGCGGTTTTCGGCCTTCGGCAACGGGGAGTATGATATTATGGTCGGCACCCAGATGATAGCAAAGGGACTTGATTTTCCCAATGTGACTCTCGTTGGCGTTCTGAATGCCGACAAGGCACTGTTTTCGGGGGATTTTCGCAGCTATGAGCGGACATTTTCCCTGATAACCCAGGTCGTGGGTAGAAGCGGCAGAGGTCAGGCTAAGGGACGGGCTATAATCCAGACCTTTGCTCCCGACCACTATGTAATAAATCTTGCTGCGGTCCAGGACTATGACGCATTTTACGCTCAGGAGATCGCTATGCGAAGGGCGCTTATTTATCCCCCCTTCTGCGATATCTGTGTGGCAGGTTTTTCTGGCACCGATAATGAAAAAACCGCAGCGGCGGCAGATATTTTCGCTGAGAAAATTGCAGAGGGCGTGGAGAATATCACTTCAAAGATGCCCATAAGAGTTCTCGGTCCATCAAAATGCAATTTTGAAAGGATAAACGGAAAATACCGCTACCGCATAATAATAAAATGCCGCAACAACGCAGATTTCCGCAGCTTTATCGGCGGGATACGCTCTGAAACGGCAAAAATGCCGCAGTTCAGAGATGTTTCCGTATATCTCGATATGAACGGCGACATAGCGCTTTAAAAGAAAGGAAGAGGTCCATTGGCACTCAGGAATATTTTTGTTGACGGCGACCCTATTCTCAGGAAGATCTGCCGTCCCGTTGAAAAATTTGATGAAAAGCTCCATATACTTCTTGACGATATGCATGAAACTCTTGACAAGGCAGAGGGCGTGGGACTGGCAGGTCCCCAGGTCGGTATGTGCAGAAGACTTTTTATAATGCATATTGATGATGAAAGAATAGAAGCTATCAATCCCGAGATAATCAAGACCTCGGGAAAGCAGTATGTTATTGAGGGCTGCCTTTCCTGTCCCGATAAATGGGGATATGTAACACGTCCTCAGAAGGTTACACTTAAAGCTCAGGACAGAAACGGTCAATGGTTCGAAAAGGAGTTTGAGGAGCTTGGCGCTCAGTGCGTGTGCCATGAGAATGCTCACCTTGACGGACAGCTTTTTGTGGATATAGTGGAGGAGTTTGTCCGTCCCGACGAACAGCCCCCAAAAAGAAAAAAGGCAAAGAGCGTTAAGGTAAGATCAATAAAGTGATCCTCAGGAAGGGATGATAATATGAATATCGTTTTTATGGGCACTCCCGATTTTGCTGTGCCATGCCTTAAAGCTCTGTGCGAGAGCGGAGAGAATGTTTCGGCAGTCTTTTCCCAGCCCGATAAGCCAAAGGGAAGGGGCTATAAGCTTACACCGCCTCCCGTTAAGGAATATGCACTTACCCGGGGCATTCCCGTTTATCAGCCTCTTAGCCTTAAAAAGGGAGAGGACGCAGAAAAGGCTTATGAGATACTGAGCAGCATTGCTCCGGATCTTATCGTGGTAGTTGCATACGGAAAAATTCTTCCCACACGAATACTTTCCCTTCCAAAGACATATTGTATAAATATACATGCCTCACTGCTTCCCCGTTACCGAGGAGCAGGCCCCATACAATGGAGCGTGCTTAACGGCGAAAAAGTCACAGGCGTTACCTCGATGATAATGGCTGACGGCATTGATACGGGTGATATGCTTCTCAAGGAAGAAACCGAGATAGGCGAGAATGAAACAGCCGACGAGCTTCACGACAGGCTTTCCGAGATGGGTGCCCGAGTGCTTCTCAATACGGTAAGGGCATTAAAGGAAGGCACCTTGAAGCCTGTTCCCCAGAATGAGGAGAAAGCGACTCATGCTCCCATGCTTTCAAAGGAGCTTTGTCCTATCGACTTTTCAAAGCCTGCCCGTGAGATACACAATCAGATAAGAGGGCTTTCTTCATGGCCCTGTGCTGTTGCCAATATCGCAGGCAGACGGCTGAAGGTATACAGAAGCGAGCTTGACAACATTCACCACGGCGGGAAAGCGGGAGAGATCTGCGATAAGGAAAGGTTTACCGTTATCTGCGGCGACGGCTTCGGCATAACATTTACCGAGGTCCAGGCAGAGGGCGGCAAGCGTATGAAAACCGCCGATTATCTCAGAGGAAATAAGCTTTGATAAAAACGGAGGTTTATTATGTACTGGGACAGCACCATGATAATTCTTATTCCTGCGATCATTTTCAGCCTTGTAGCACAGGGAATGGTAAAATCTGCCTTTGCAAAATACAGCAGAGAGCGAAACGGCAGGGGACTGACGGGAGCAGATGCCGCAAGAGCAATACTTGACAGCAACGGTCTTTCCTATATTAGGATAGAGCGCATCGGAGGAAACCTTACAGACCATTATGACCCCAAAGCAAATGTTATTCGACTGTCCGAGGACGTTTATGACAAGGACACGATCGCTGCGGTAGGAGTTGCGGCACATGAAGCAGGTCATGCCGTTCAGCACGCAGTTGGATATTTCCCCATAAGGATAAGAAGTGCGATAATCCCCATAACACAGTTTGGTTCAAGCCTTTCGACACCTCTTGTGGTGCTGGGGATCGTTATGTCATGGGACATTCTTATTACAATAGGAATACTGCTCTTTTGTGCTGTTGTATTCTTTCAGGCTGTTACTCTCCCTGTGGAGTTTAATGCAAGCTCCAGAGCGCTGAAAATTCTCAGAGAGGATAATTTCCTCGATCAGTCCGAGCTTTCGGGAGCAAGAAAGATGCTTACAGCTGCAGCTATGACCTATGTTGCCGCTATGGTATCGGCGCTTTTAAGCCTTGTTCGTCTGCTTATTTTAAGGGACCGCAGAAGAAACTAATCCACGGGAGTGATCTCATTTGTCTGCAAGATCGGCCGCATACAGGCTTATTGAAAGAGTTGAGGGCAGTGCATATTCAAACATTGCCCTTGATTCGCAGTTTAAAAACAGCAGCCTGTCGGAACGTGACAAGGCATTTGCAGCACGGCTTTTCTACGGAGTCTGCGAGCGAAGGCTGACACTCAGGCATATTATTTCGGCATATATCTCAAAGCCCATAGACAGCCTTGACAAGCAGGTAAGGATAGTGCTTGAAATGGGTGCATATCAGCTTATATATATGGGTAATGTTCCCGACAGCGCTGCGGTGAATGAATCGGTTGCGCTGATAAAGGAACTGAAAAAAGCATCGGCATCGGGACTTGTAAATGCTGTCCTGCGCCGAATTATCCGTGAAGATAAGAAAATCCCGCCTGTTAAGGGCGATAAATACAAGAAGCTGTCGGTGGAGTATTCCTGTCCCCCGGAGCTTATAAAGCGGATCTGCGAGGGCTATGGAGAGGAAAATGCACGTTCCCTTCTGGAAGCGTCGCTTCTTCCCTCGGTCACTACCCTCCGTGTGAATACCGTTAAAACCGACAGCAGCGCTCTTATGAAGTCATTAAGCACAAGAGGGATAAACGCTGAGCCAAGCCCCTTTGATGAAAATGCACTTTGCTGCGATAATCTCAGAGATGTGGAAAATGACCCGGATTTTGCAGCGGGCAATTATCATGTCCAGGATATTTCCTCTCAGATGTGCTGCAAAGCGGTGGCTCCCCGTCCCGGGGAAACAGTTATTGACATCTGTGCCGCACCGGGAGGCAAGACCTTTACAATGGCTCAGATGATGGAGGATAAGGGCAGGATATTCGCCTGCGAGCTTCATGAAAAGCGCACGGGGCTTATTAGAAACGGTGCAGAGCGCCTGGGACTATCCTGTATCACGGCGGTCACAAATGATGCAAGGGTACATAATACGGAGCTTCCCAGGGCTGACAGAGTTCTCTGTGATGTTCCCTGCAGCGGCTACGGTGTTATCAGGGGAAAGCCCGAGATCAGATACAAGCCCCTTTCGGAGGCGGACAGGCTTTCCGAAATTCAGCTTGACATTCTCAGAGTCGCTTCTGAATATGTTAAGGAAGGCGGCGTGCTGGTATATTCAACCTGCACTGTGAATATAGAAGAAAATGAGCGGGTCATCGAAAGATTTCTTTCGGAAAATAAGGATTTCTGCGGAGAGGAATTTCCCGAGAACATGGGAGAATTCTTCCGGGGCAAATTCATGACGGCTATTTTCTCAAAGGAGTTCGGCGGCGACGGATTTTTCATCTGCCGCATGAGGAAAGGAAAATCGGATGGAAAAGGCTGATATTTTATCAATGAGCTATGACGAGGTCATAATGGCTCTTGACGCTCTTGGAGAGAAAAAATTCCGTGCCGAACAGATTTTTCAGTGGCTCCATGTAAAAAAAGTCACAGAATTTAGTGAAATGACTAACATTTCATTGGAACTGCGTACAAAACTTGATACAAATTTTTATATAAAACGACTAAATATTGCTAAAAGACTTGAATCTTGTGTGGATAATACGATAAAATATCTTTATGAGCTTGATGACGGCAATCATGTGGAGTGTGTGCTTATGGATTATAAGCACGGCAACAGCATATGCATTTCCACTCAGGTGGGCTGCAAAATGGGCTGCAAGTTCTGTGCCTCCACAATTGCAGGATTCAGGAGAAACCTTACCCCTTCGGAGATGCTCATGGAGATCTACACTGCTGAAAAGGACAGCGGCCGCCATGTGGACAGTCTTGTGCTCATGGGAATAGGTGAGCCGCTGGATAATTACACGAATGTTATCAGATTTCTGGAGCTTTTAAGCTCGCCAAAGGGAAGAAATATGAGCCTCAGGCACGTTTCCCTTTCAACCTGCGGCATCGTTCCGAAGATATATGACCTTGCAAAGCTGAAAACGGGGCTTACCCTTTCGGTTTCTCTCCATGCGGCAGATAACGCAAGACGAAGCGAGATCATGCCCGTTAACGACCGCTGGAATGTGGAGGAGCTTATCGGTGCCTGCAGGGACTATATAAATGAAACGGGCAGAAGAATATCCTTTGAATACGCCGTAATAAGCGGCGTCAATGATTCTGAGAGGGACGCCGATGAGCTTGCAAAGCTGCTCAGAGGAATAAATTGTCACATAAATCTTATCCCTGTAAATAAGATAAAGGAAAGGGATTTTTCGGCGGACAGAAGAAGCGTTGCCGCTTTCTGCGACAGGCTCTCCGCCAGAGGAATGAATGTAACCGTAAGAAGGACCCTGGGTGCGGATATAAACGCAGCCTGCGGACAGCTACGGCGTGAATATGAAATCTGACGTGCCTGAGCCTTGATACATACAGGCACGAAAAGAAAGGAATGTGGTCCGGTATGACGGTCTATACTCATACAGATATCGGAAACCGGCGCAAGGAAAATCAGGACTGTGCTGATTTTGTTGTGCTTGAGGATGCTGTGTTCGCCGTTGTGTGCGATGGTATGGGCGGCTCTAATGCAGGCAGCGAAGCCAGCAGCAGAGCAGTATCCGTAATAAAGGAACGGATACAGAAAAGCTATCGAAGCGACTATGACAGCAACAGGATCAGAAATCTCCTGATTGCTGCGGTAAAGACTGCAAATGCGGTAGTATACGATCTCGGGTCTGCTGTTCCCGAATGGAACGGCATGGGCACGACCTGCGTTGCGGCACTTGTTAAGGGCGATATGCTGTATACGGTAAACGTCGGTGATTCACGGGCATATCTCATAACCCATGAGATAAAGCAGATCACCCGTGACCATTCAATGGTCATGAACCTCTTTGAGCGGGGAGATATAACCCGTGAGGAACTGAAAAATCACCCTAAAAGAAATGTCATAACCCGTGCAGTGGGTGTTGCGGAGGATGTGGAACCCGATTATTTTGAAAATGAGCTTCCCGCAAATGCTGCAGTGCTGCTTTGTACGGACGGGCTTTCCAATTACTGCGATGAGGGTGTCATATTCAGGCTCATCAAGGATAATCCTCCCGAGGAGGTGCCAAAGGCACTTGTGCAGATCGCTCTGGGCAACGGCGGATCAGATAACATAACCGCTGCGCTCATGAAATAGAATGTGTATGAACAAAAATAAACATTGGAGTGGATTTGATGGATAAAAATATCGGCAGGAAGCTGGACGGCCGTTATGAGATCACCGAGCTTATCGGTATCGGAGGAATGGCGGACGTTTACAAAGCGGTCGATCTTCTTGAGGATAAGACCGTTGCCGTTAAAATACTGAAAAACGAATTTGCGGGAAATGACGATTTTGTCCGCCGCTTCCGCAATGAATCCAAGGCGATAGCAGTGCTCAGCCACCCGAATATCGTTAAGATATATGATGTTGGATTCAGCGACAAGATACAGTTTATCGTAATGGAATATATCGACGGCATTACACTGAAGGAATTTATGGAGCAGCAGGGAGTTTTAAAGTGGAAGGATTCTATCCACTTTATAATCCAGATACTCCGTGCCCTTCAGCACGCCCACGACAGGGGAATAGTCCACAGGGACATAAAGCCCCAGAATATCATGCTTTTCCCCGACGGAACCATAAAGGTCATGGACTTCGGCATTGCAAGATTTGCAAGAGAAGAGGGAAAGACCATTTCCGACAAGGCAATAGGCAGCGTTCATTACATCAGTCCTGAGCAGGCAAGCGGAAACATTACCGACGAAAAGAGCGATATCTATTCCGTTGGCGTTATGCTTTATGAGATGCTCACGGGCGTCAAGCCCTTTGATGCGGATACTCCCATTGCAGTGGCGCTGATGCATATGCAGCAGGACGCAAAGCCTCCGAGAAGCATAAACAATACCATACCCGAAGGACTTGAAGCCATTGTTCTGAGAGCAATGCAGAGGGACGCTTCAAAAAGATATCAGTCCGCTTCGGAAATGATAAAGGATATTGAGGAATTCAAGCACAATCCGAGCATTGTTTTTGAATATAATTTCGCTGAATCAAAGGGCGAGGAGAAGACCCAGTATTTCAATAAGCCCGCAGCAGGCATAAAGACCGATGATGCACCTGCAGGCCCGAGATTCAAGGATGAAGCTCCGCCAAATAAAAAGAAACCGTCAAAAAATGAGGTGAGCAAAACGAATAAGCAGAAAATAAAGGACGAGGATTACGATATTGACGATTATGATGACGATGATGAGGAAGAGGAGGTTTCCAAATCTTCATATTTCGTAGTAGCGCTTACGGCTATTGCGGCAGCGGTCGTTATCATTGCGGTGGTTTTCATCGCTATCGTTTTCATCAATAACTTCAAGAAGGACGTTGAGCAGGAGAAGATGATAAACCTTGTGGGCTATGACTTCAATACCTGCAAGAGCACCTATGCGGAATATTTTGACCTTGTGGTGGAATCGGAAAAATATTCCTCCGAATACCCTGCAGGCGTTATTATTGAGCATTCGCCCAGGGAAGGCTCTCCCATTATCAAGGGCAATTCTCAGGTAAGAGCGATAGTCAGCAAGGGTCCCCAGATGGTCACTGTGCCGAATGTTTATATGCTTGATGCCGACACGGCAACAAACATGATAAAGAATGAGAACCTTAATGTAATTATCACCATGCAGAACAGCGATGCTGCCGAAAAGACGGTCATCAAGACTGAGCCCGAGAGAAATACCCAGGTCGAGATCGGTTCGACTGTAATCATGTATGTAAGCCTCGGTCCTCTGGTGCTTGATGTTGTAATGCCCGATGTTGTGGGACTTTCAAAGGCAGATGCCGTTTCCAAGCTTGAATCCATGGGCTTTACCGTTCAGCTCCAGGAGGAGGACAGCGCAGCGCCTAAGGACGAGATCACATCTCAGAGCATTCCTCATCTTGATGCAAACGGTCAGCAGAATATCGTAACGCCTAATCAGACTGTTATGCTCACATACAGCTCCGGAAAAGCACCTACAAGCAAGCTGAGCATTACCTTTGCAGTTCCAAGCGGACTTTCGGGCAAGGCTGTGTTCAATGCTTATGTTAACGGAAATCTTTCCGGTACCACATCTATCGACAATATTGGTTATGTGTCCACAGTTTCCGTTCCTATCGAGGGTCAGGATACTCAGAAGGTAGTGCTTGAAGCAGTTGACGCTGACGGCAATGCATACAGCTTTGCGGAATATAATGTTGACTTTAACACAGGCTCCATCGTTGAGGGCAAATTCGATAAGAACAAGCTCAAGGAGATCTACGGTACCCGTGAAGAAACCACTACGGCAGATGATTTTACAGGCTTCCATGATCCTGCCGATGATTACGAAATAATCGACAACGGTGATTTTGGTTCATGGTGGGACAGCATCAACGGACAGTAACAGCTAATTTTTTCTCAGGGAACGGTAATTCTATTATCGTTCCCTGTTTTTGAAAGGAAGGATCCCATGGGAAAAATTCCCGGGCTTATACTTGAATCATTGGGCGGTATCTATACCGTTGAAACCTCAGAGGGAGATATACAGTGCAAGGCAAGAGGAATATTCCGCAAGGACGGACTTTCTCCCTGTGCAGGGGACAGATGCTTTGTTGAGGACGGCGTTATTTCGGAGATAGAGGAGAGGAAGAACAGTATTATCAGACCCCCTCTTGCAAATCTTGATCTGATGATATTTGTGGTTTCGACCTGTGAACCGTCACCCAATAAGCTTCTTCTGGATAAATTCATAGCGGTGTGCGAGTATAAGAATATAGAGCCGATGATAGCCATAACAAAGATCGACCTAATGCGTGACCGTGAGCTTGCGGATATTTACAGCAGCATCGGCATACCCGTTGTCGTATGCGATTATGAAAACCCCGAAAGCCTGGAGCTTATCAGAAACAGCGTTAACGGCAGGATATGCGCATTTACGGGGAATACGGGTGCGGGAAAATCCACACTTCTCAATCATATCGCTCCCGAGCTTGAGATCAAGACTGCCGAAATAAGCAAAAAACTTGGCAGAGGAAGGCACACCACAAGAGTTTCAAGGCTATATAAGCTTCTGGGAGGATATATTGCCGATACGCCCGGATTTTCAAGCTTTGAAACCATGCAGTATGCGGTGATACTAAAGGACAAGCTGAAATACTGCTTCCGTGAATTTGAGGAATACGAAGGAAAATGCCGCTTTGCCGACTGCAATCATATCGGCGAAAAGGGCTGTGCTGTAGCAGAGGCTGTGAGCGAAGGCAGGATATCTGCCGCCCGTCACGAAAACTACAAGGCAATGTTTGAGGAAGCAAAAAGCATCAAGGAATGGGAGATAGGCAAATGACCTGTTATATTTTCGGCGGTGCGGAAATATTCGATTACAGCGGTATCCATGTCCCCGATGACGCCTTTGTAATTGCTGCGGACAGGGGATATATGCACTGCGAAAGACTTGGTATCATTCCCCGCCTTATAGTGGGCGACCTTGACAGCATTGAAACGGACGTTCCCGAAAAAGTCCGGCTTATAAAAGCCCCCCGTGAAAAGGACGACACCGACCTGATAATGGCAGTGCGAAGCGGCATTGATGCAGGCTGCAGTGATTTTCACATTTACGGCGGGGACGGCGGAAGAATGGGGCATACCTTTGCAAATATCCAGACTCTTTCGCTGATTTCGTCAATGGGATATACGGGGACGATACACGGGGGGTGTTTTGATATGACGCTCCAGCCTCCTTCCGAAAGAGAATATCTGAACAAGGGTTACAGCTATGTTTCGCTGTTTTCACTGAGCGAGTATTCCGAGCTTGCGGTAAGGGGACTAAAATATTCGGGCAGGTTTATGCTGAGGAGAAATTATCCCATGGGTGTAAGCAACGAATTTTCGGAGGAACGGTGCAGTATCAGCGTTATTGACGGCGAAATACTTGTTATCCTTGAAAAATAGTGTCAAAATTGCAACTTCGGAATAATATATATTGCAGGGCAAAAATATTATCCCGGAGGTGATATTTATGAAAATGGTAGTGGTAAAAAGTCCCAAGCTGCTTGCAGGACTGTTTCGTATAATTTTCAGGATAAAAAAGGACCCCATGGACGATATAAACTGATCACGAATTACATAGCGAGCCGTTTCATATAATTAAAGTATGAAACGGCTTTTTCCGTGAACGGAGGTTTGCTATGAAATGCACTTTTACGGAGCTTAGAAGCAGAGAGGTCATAAATACGGGAAACGGTGCCAGGATAGGCTATATCGACGATGTGGAAATTGATACCGATACAGGCAGGATAACCGCTCTCATAATCTGTGGCAGACCCCATATGATGGGCTTGCTCGGCAGAGATGAGGATATCCTTATTTCCTGCGAGGATATCGAAAAAATCGGGAGAGATACGCTGCTGGTGAGGATAAATGATGAGAATTTGTATAAAATGTCTAAAGACAGGAGAACAAATTTGTTTGAGTAAGTGAAAAAAGACTATTGAAAAATGTCGGGGAGTATGGTATAATATTAAAGCAATTCGCACGTCGTTCTTTTGCCGATGGTGTTTTCTCATAAAAGAGGAGATTTTAGGCATGGTAAGGACGGCGGAGGAAAATTTATTTTACTAACCATTAGGAGGATTTTAAAATGGGCGTAGTATCAATGAAGCAGCTGCTTGAAGCAGGCGTACACTTCGGTCACCAGACAAGAAGATGGAACCCTAAGATGGCTCCCTACATCTTCACAGAGAGAAATGGTATTTACATCATCGACCTTCAGAAGACAGTTAAGAAGCTCGACGAGGCTTATGCTTTCATTAAGAGCGTAGCTGAGAACGGCGACAACGTTCTTTTCGTAGGTACCAAGAAGCAGGCAGGCGATTCCATCAAGGAAGAGGCTGTTCGTGCAGGCGCTTACTATGTAAACGCAAGATGGCTCGGCGGTATGATGACCAACTTCAAGACCATCCAGAGAAGAATTGGCAGACTTGCACAGCTCCACGCTATGCAGGAAGATGGCACCTTCGATCTCCTTCCCAAGAAGGAAGTTGTTAAGCTTGAGCTTGAGATCGAGAAGCTTGAAAAGTACCTTGGCGGTATCAAGGAAATGAAGAAGCTCCCCGGCGCTCTCTTTATCGTTGACCCCCGCAAGGAGAAGATAGCTGTTTCCGAGGCTAAGAAGCTCGGTATTCCCGTTGTTGCAATCGTAGATACAAACTGCGATCCCGATGACGCTGACTATGTTATCCCCGGCAACGATGACGCTATCAGAGCTGTAAAGCTTATTGCAGGCGCTATGGCTGATGCTATCATCGAGGGCAGACAGGGCGAGCAGCAGGCTGTTGAGGCTGAAGAGGCTGAGGCTTCCGAAGAGGCTGCTGAATAATTTTTAGCGAATTTTCAAGATGCCCGAATGATTTAAAACCGTTCGGGCATTTATAATAACAAATATCTGATTAAAATACAGGAGGAATATAAAATGGCAAAGGCATCACCTGCTGAGATCAAAGAACTTATGAAAGCTACCGGCGTTGGCATGATGGAGTGCAAGAAGGCTCTTGAAGAGTCCGACGGCGATAAGGAAAAGGCAATCACTCTTCTCCGTGAAAAGGGTCTTGCTACCCAGGCTAAGAAGAGCGGCAGAGCTGCAGCTGAGGGTATCGTTACTGCAGTTGTAGAAGGCAATGTTGGTGTTATCCTCGAAGTTAACACCGAAACAGACTTCGCTGCAAATACAGACGATATCAAGAATTTCGTTGCTGCTGTTGCAAAGACTATCGTTGAAACAAATCCTGCTGATGTTGAGGATCTTAAGAACAAGACAATCAGCGGCGGTTCTTCCACAGTTGGCGAGGTTCTCACCGAGCTTGCAGGCATGAAGATCAGAGAAAACATCGTTATCCGTCGTTTCGAGAGAAGAGAGGGCGTTCTCGCTTCCTATATCCACAATGGCGGTTCTATCGGTGTTCTCGTTAAGATGGATACAGATCTCTCCGCAGCACAGGTTGCAGAGGTTGGTAAGAACGTTGCAATGCAGTCTGCTGCTATGAACGCTTCCTACCTCAACAAGGAGTCTGTACCTGCTTCTGTTCTCGAGAACGAGAAGAACATCATCATGGCTCAGATGGCTGAGGATCCTAAGATGGCTTCCAAGCCCGAGCAGGTAAGAGCTAAGATCGCTGAGGGTAAGGTTGGCAAGTACTATTCCGAGAACTGCCTCCTTGAGCAGACCTTCGTAAGAAGCGACCTCTTCGACGGCACTGTTGCAAAGTATGTTGCAGATGCAGCTAAGAAGCTTGGCGGCAGCCTTGAGGTTGTTGAGTGCATTCGTTACGAGCGTGGCGAAGGCGTTGAGAAGAAGGCTGACAACTTCGCTGAGGAAGTTGCTGCAATGGCTAAGGGCAACAACTAATTTTAATAATGTGCATTTTAACTCCCGTCAGACATGGCGGGAGTTTTTTGTGTATTTTGCAATGAAAGTGGTTTACATACAAAAATAACCGTCCTTGGCATTTTTGTCAAGGACGGTTTTTTCGGTATAACGATGACTTATCAGCTTCCTTCGCTTGAAAGAAGCTCAGCAGGGTCGGTCCATGAGCCGTTCTTTTTAAGACCGAAGTGAAGATGACTTTCCTCCGCAATTTCAGCCTCGGCAGTGTTTCCAACTGTGCCGATAGAGGTTCCCGCACTTACGGCTTCGCCCTCCTTAACATTGACATCGGCACTGAGATTGCTGTAATATCCCTCAAAGCCGCTGCCATGGTCGATGATGACAGTAACGCCCATAAGAGGGTCTGACAGGATCTCGGTAACGGTTCCCGATGTCATTGACTTAACGTCTGTGCCTTCCTCGGCAGCCACGTCAATGCCGTTGTGAGTTTTCCAGACGTTGAGAGTTCTTGACTTAACAAGCTCACCGTCGGAAAAATCACAGATTATCTCGCCGTTAACGGGTCTTACCACTGCATCGTTCAGCTGATCGGACGCATCAGCCTCCGCATTCATAATGACCTCGCTGCCGTCCCCACTGAGTCCGTCATGTTCAAGCTTGATGTTTTCCTGAGGTGCATCGGCTTCTGTAAATGGTACCTCGGCGGGTGCGTCTGCCTCTTCTGATTCAGGCTCCGTTTCTGCCGTAGTTTCCGATGCTGTGCCGGATATCCCCGAAAGCTCCGATTTTAGCTCATTTGCCGAGCGGTTATATGAGAAGATGCCCAGTGCGGCAACTGCTGCAAGGCAGAAGCAGATGACCGCTGCGGTGCTTTTTCCCGGCAGCTTTCCGTTCTTGAAATTCATTTTCATTGATAACCATATCCTTTCATTATCATTCCGTTTGATATTTGCCCATTGGCTGATAGTATTATTGTCCGTTTTGGGGCGTTTATACATATTTTTTCCTGTCGGTGCTAATAATGGGCACCGCCTTTGAGCAGATAAGAGCGATTGGCAGTGAAAGCAGGAACCAGCCTGCCGAATAGGACGGGCAAATCTGTCCCAGGAGATTAAGGTACATATGTGAATAGTCCCAGACATTCCAGCCCAGAAGAATGTTCACAATGCAGCCGACGGTGAATTCAAAGAAGGTTATCACGCACATACCAAAAAAGCATTTGAAAAGAATGCTGTCATTGGGGTACCTTGTGTAACGCAGATACATTATCAGCAGGCAGGCACCTCCCGTAAGCGTCATTGTCCAGTGGGTGTAGCCCCGTGCAACTATTTCAATAAGTGAGTATAGTATCCCTCCGCCGAGGAAAAGTGCCGTATACTGACCGACGGGGGAGGTG
>CAMAIG010000006.1 GCA_945835085.1 uncultured Ruminococcus sp.
ATCGGGTATCTCAGGGAATTAAAGGATATTATCAAGCCCTGCTGCATAATCACGGACGTGGGAAGCACTAAGACCGAGATACACGAGGAAGTCATCAGGCTCGGTCTGGAGAAAAATTTCATCGGCGGACACCCCATGACGGGTTCTGAGAAAACAGGCATAGAAAATGCCGATGAGCTTCTCCTTGAAAATGCTTATTACATAATCACTCCCACTGCAAAAAACACCGAGGAGCAGATATCGGAATTTCGTTCAATGGTAAGCTCTCTGGGGTCAATACCTCTGATACTCGACTATAAAAAGCATGACTATGCCACTGCGTCTATCAGCCATCTTCCTCATATGATCTCATATGCCCTTACAAACCTTGTAAGGAACATCGACGATGAGGACGAAACCATGAAAACCATCGCTGCAGGCGGATTCAGGGATATGACCCGCATTGCAGCCTCCTCTCCCGTTATGTGGCAGAATATTTGTGAGTCCAACAGGGAACAGCTTCTTACACTTATGGACCTTTATATCGGGGAGATAACCCATCTGAGGGAGAGCATTGAGGCTTCGGAGAAGGACAAGCTTCTCGGTTATTTTCAAAGCGCAAAGGATTACAGAGATTCCCTGTTCATTCCCAACAAGCGCTCCCGCACAGTTTGCTATGAAATGTTCGTTGACCTTGTTGATGAAGCGGGGGGAATTGCTATCATCGCATCTATGCTTGCCTTCAAGGGCATTAACATCAAGAACATCGGCATTATCAATAACCGTGAATTTGAGGAGGGCGTGCTTCGCATAGAATTTTACAGCCATGAAGCTCTTGACCTTGCCATTGATGTCCTGAAGAACAAGAATTACAAGATCTATTGCAGATAATAAAAGGGGCTGATACAGCGAAAGATACTGTATCAGCCCTTTATTAATTTGTCTGATTGAATTTGCTTCCCTTTGTAACGTCAACGGCGGTTGCACCGAAATAATTGACAAGCTTTTTGCCCTTTGCAGACTTCGAAAGCTCGGAATATATCTCGTCCCTTACCTTTGTAAGCTTCTCCTGTGCTGCTCTTTCATTGGCTATGGCTTCGTCGGTGACCTTTCTGAGCTTTGCGATCTTTTCGGCAAGCTCTGCCATGGCTCCCGTAAGCCCCGATATCTCCTCAAAGCTGAGAAGCGCATTTATCGTGTCCTTGCGCTCTATGGACTGCTGATTTATCAGCGCTTTCATTTCCATAGATATGCCGTCAACAGCGGTCACTATTTCCTGCCTGCGCTCAATAAGCTCACCTACGCCGTCGATATCCTCATATATTATCCGTGATGTTATCTCGTTATAGTGCCTGAGCTGTTCTATTTTGAGGTCTACAAGCTCCGATAATCTTGGATCCATAACTGCCGCCCTCCATAGATCATTTTACCGTTTTGCTTACTTCAAAAAAGGCATCTCTTATTTCCTTGAAGAGAGGTATCAGCTCCTTGATGATCTCGGCGTCCTTCTTCATGTTCGCCTCTACCAGCCTTTCACGGAAATACTGGTAAAGAGCTGCAAGATTGTCGGATATCTCATACTTTACCTTGAGATTTGCGTCAAGGGTATCTACTATCTCACTTACCCGTGTTATGGAATTATGCGCTTTGGGGATATCCTTTTCTTCAATGAAAATTATAGCCTTATTAAGCTCGGTAATTGCCTTGTCATAAAGTGCGATGAGCAGTTGGGAGGGTGTCATGGTCGTGACCGACTGCTGCATATATTTCTGGTAAGGATTCATCATATCAATTTTCCTTTGTATTTATGGTTATCAGCCTGTTGTGGTGGTCGTGCCGAAGAGCTGAGATGACTGGGTGTTCATCATGTTGATATAGGATTCCAGCTGTGAATACTGCTTCCAGAGTCTTTCCTGCTGGCTTTCGTACCTTGTGTTAAGGCTTTCGATAAGCTTCTGGATATCCGACATCTGATTGTAGATAAGGTTGGTTTTTTCGGAGCGTGTGTTTGCAACTCCCGCAACGCTTGTGAGCAGTCCCTTGGGATAGCCTCTTGATGTGGTGCTTGTATCAACAGCTGCCTTAACTGCATTATTAAGCGCCGCTCCAAGACCGTTCTCGGTGTCTGTGAAGAACTCTGCTATCTCCTCGCCGTACTGTTCAATTGCGGTATCAAGCTTGCTTTCGCCGTCCTGCATAAACTCCAGCTTGCCATATTCGTCATAATCGCTGGAGGTGTCTATTCCAAGAGCCTGGATAGTCATGCCGCCTACGGAAGCGTTTATTGCGGAGCGTATCTGAGTGAACACCTTTGAAAGAGTGGTATCGTGATAAAGCAGACCTGTTTTAGCCTGTTCCTCCCACTTTTCGATCTCCTTCTCGTCCATTTCCTCCTTCTGCTCGTCGGTAAGTGGGTCGAAGTAATCGCCGTTTGACTTGGGTCGGTTTGTACTCAGCTGCTTGTTTATGGTATCGAGGAGACCGTTATATGCTTCCATGAAGCCTAAAATGGTTTCCTTTATTGCGCTTGTGTCCTTTGTAACGTTAACGGTTATCTCTTCGGCATCGCCGTTTGCGATATCCTCCTCGGTGAATTCCTTGACATTTTCTATGCCGAAGGTGGTGCCGTCGATGGAGAAGGTATTTGACGCACTTTCGAGAGTTATGCCGTTTACGGTTATCTGTCCGTTGGTTCCGTGAATGCTCATGGCGCCTTTTGTTTCGCTGCCCACGAGAGATACGGTTCCGAATGCGTCATCGAAATCAAATGCGGCGTCGGTTGCTCCTGCATCTATCCTGTGAGTGCCTGTTACGGAGAGGGTGCCGTCGGCTTCATTGTAGCTGAAAAGTCCCGAATCAACCAGATCCTGAACAGTAACATTTCCGTCGGCATCTCCTGATATCTCCGTCAGGCTGCCGTCAACTACGAGGCTTATGGGGCCCTTTGTGGAAAATACAGCATCTGCCGAATAGGGAGTTTCGGTATAGTTTGCTATCTCTCCGCTGTCGATGCCGTCGGCGGTGATATTTCCCGAAACGTTTATCTTTATATCCGTGTCCTCGCCGGGGTCGAAGGTTATCTTCGCACCGTCCTGGGCAACGGTAACCGAGAAGCTGCCCTTACCCTCGGGGAATGCATTTTTATATGCGTCGTTGAGAGCGTCGGCATATTCGGCTGAGCTTTTGGTCTTATACTGCTTTTCTATGCCCATTGCGGCAATAAAATCATTGGCTGAAAGCTCGGTTTCCTGCTCTGTGCCGTCTACTGTTATGGTCTTGCCCTCAACGGTGATATAGTCCTCATAGGCATCGCCGTTTTTCTTTGCATAATGCTCAATGCCGTCCTGAGTATATTTATAGAGGGTGTTGCCGTCGCTGTCACCGTAGAGAACTGCATTTACCTCGCTGCCGTTAACGGTTATCTTTTCGGTGGAAGGTGACTTTGTAAGACCTGTCACACCAAGCTCAACGCCGTTTACGGTTATCTTATCCCCCTCCCCAAAGCCTGCTGCGGAAGCGGTGAATTTAAATTCGGTGTCGTCATTGCGGGTCTTGTTGAGGAGCTTTGCGGTTGTGGGAGCAATACCTATGGTACTGCCGTCAACATTAAAGAGAGCGTTTACAAGATTGCCCTCCTTCTGGGAGATGTTTATCTCGCTTGCTGCACCTGTGGAGGTGGTTTCAAGGGTAAACGCCTGGGAAAGTCCGCTGAAGGACATTTTTACTCCTGCGTCGGACTTATTGATGGTGTTCATCATTTCCTTTATGGTGGTGTCCTTATCAAATGAGAAGTCCACACCGTTGATGGAGAAGCTGAACTTATTGCCCTGAAGGTCGTTTATAAAATCAAGGCTTCCGAGAGCAGCGCTTGATGAAATGGTATTGGAGGCGCTGTTCTCAAGACCTACGGCGTTGCTGTAGCCTACTGTGAAGATATGGGAAACCTTATCGCCTGCACCGTTATTTATGGTGAGCTTGTTGGAATCTCCCATAAAACCGAAGGTGGTATTTTCGGGAGCAATGCCCTTGAAGGTTTCATTAAGGGCACTCAGGAAATTATCCCTGGTTTCACCGTAATCCGCACCGCCGCTAAAAGTAATGTTCTTTGTGGTGCCGTCAAGGGTAACTGCTACGGTATTTTCTCCGCTTTCAGCCTTGGAAAAGTCAAGAGTTACACTGCCTGCGGACGCTTTTGTTCCGCCGATAGATGCTGCCTTGGCTGTTTTCACGGAGGTGATATTGTATTTTGTAAGTGTTGCTGAGGAGGAAGCCGCTGTTACAAGGGAGTCGTTTGAAGAAACTGCCTTATTTGACTTCATAACAGCATTTGAGCGGATAGAATTCTTTGAAAGGATATCGAGATACTTGCTCTGGAAATTTGAGATAGCAGATATTACTTCTCTGTATGCTTCCTGCTTCCACTGCAAGCTCTGGAGCTTCTGCTTTTTGGTATTTATGGAATTTTTTGTGCTTGCGGTAGCAGCCTTTATCAATGATTCCGTATCAAGTCCGGACATAAGTCCCGCCATTCTTGTAGTTTCTGAAACCGATGACATATTATCCTTCCTTTCCTTATTCTGTGGGTTCCTTTATCTCATTGAGCTTTCCCGGAGTGCCCAGGAAGCTGTTCATGAAGTCGATGGAAACCTTGTTTACTGCTGCCTGAACGTTGAACTTTCTTGATTCATACAGCTCGGAACGCATTATAATAACGTCCTTTGGGGCATCTATGCCGATCTTTACCTTATCCTTGCCCGCTTCAACAACGTTTATCTTAACATTGTCGCCGACATAAAAGCCTTCGCCTGTTTTTCGGGTGATTATCAGCATATCAGTTGCCCCCCTTTGCAAAAACGGGGAATTTTATGGGGTAATTATCCGCAGCTATCACCTGAGCTGCCTTGCGGTTTGCGGAATTTATTATTATGGGGCTTTTGAGATTTACAGTTGCGTCCATGTGATCTTCCGGGACAACGGCTATTACATAGAAGGAGGCGTCCTCGTCATTTTCTATGTCAAGAAAATCCACGTCCTCATCGGCAACCGTTACTCGGTAATTCGGACAGAATTCAACGGGATCAAACAGAATAAAGCAGAGATTCTGATTTTCTACGCTCTGGAGCCATACAGGAAATTTTCCTTCGCCCAGAGGGGTCAGCATAATATACTCTTTGTATTCTTCAAAGGCAAGTATACCCTGAGGAAATGTGATTATATCCTTTCGGGTAACTTCAATCTCGTCAAAATCTCTTGTTTTTACTGTGATTTTCTCATTGATCTCATTCATGGCAGTTCATTCCTTATTCTTTGTAGCCGGGAGCTGCGCTTGCGGGGAAGTATATAGGCTCGCCGGTATATTCGATCTCTACCTTGGGAAGCTGGTTTACGACAAACTCTATGCTGCCCGGAACAAATTCCATGGCAGGTCTTGGGCTGACGTCCCAGTCCATATTGAGGGTGTCTGCGGTATAGTTGATGCTCAGTGTGTTTCCTGTCCAGCTGATATCGGGACCCTCCTTGGGAAGAAAGTCCATAACGGTTTCAAGGGTCTTGCTGGCTTTCTGTGCTGCAAGGGAGGAGGGTGTTGCGGTGCGGTCGGCAAGAGCGTTTCCTTCGTTTACAATTGTTGCGGTCGCCTCGTATGCTATCCTCATGCCCTTATCGGCTTCGTCCTTGGCAAAGGTGTCGATATTCTTGTGTCCGTAGCCCAGGCTTTCTCTTGCTGCGGAATTGTCGATCTGCACCTTTATGGGGTCTGCCTTTATCTGCATTCCGCCGGGATTTTTGCTTATCTGAACTTTGGGAGCGGAGGAGTCCTGCTTCAGTTCAGCTCTTGTAACATTGACCTCTATATTAATGGGAACGGTTGTAATACTTAACAGCTGATTCATATGAATACCCCCTTAAAAATTATTATATAAAGTCAAACAGGCTCTTTGGAAGGACCTGCGAGCCCATTGACAGGGACGCCTTATAGGCTGCGTCAATGGTTTTCCAGTTGGTGATCTCAGATTCAAGATCGGTTCCTTCGATCTCGTTCTGCTTATCCTGAAGGCTTATTCTGTAAACAGAATTCTTTTCAATATGGTAATCCATATTGTTCTGCTTGATGCCGAGGTCTGTTATTGCATTAAGCACCAGGTTGTTTGCGTTATCAAGCTTATCAATGTTCTTGTTAACGGTGGGATAGTCGCCTGCTCTCAGTGCCTTTGCAGTATCGTAAATAAGCTGGATAAGATTTTTTGCATCTCCGTCCTTGTCGGTCCCGCAGCCTGTTATCTTTGCACCGTTAAGGGAAAGGTCAAGGGCGGTGGCGTCAAGCTTGGAGTAGTTTATTCCAAGACCTATATCAACATAGATGGGATTGGTTCCGGGGAATGCGTCTGCATTGCCCTCCTGACCCGGCTCAAGAGGAATGTCGATGGTCTTTGTTCCTGCCATTTTGCCGTTTTTGTCATAGTAAACTATGGTGCCTCCGCTGACAGCGTCAAGGAGATCCTGACCGTCCAGATTAACGGGAACGTCGTTATAGCATACTATTCTGTCGAGAGGAGCGGATTTTCTGTCGTTTTCGCCTACAACGGTAAATTTAACAGCGTTTTTAGTATCGGGGCCGTCGTAATAAACATCGCCGTCATATTTATCCATGTCGGTTATCTCATTGCCGTCCTCGTCGTAGAACTTCTGATCGCTCTTATAAACGGTTACGGTGTTGCCGTTAAGATCCTTTACGCCGCCTGCACCGTCTGCATATGCGGGGTATCTCTGACCGTCCTTGTCATAAAGCACGGTATCTGCCTCTGCTGCGGCAAGGTCGATAACATTGCCCTCTTCATCGTAAAAATCCTGATCGTTCATGAAGAGAGTATTTATCTTTGCACCGCCCTGCTCTGCCGTATCGGGGATATTTCCGAAGCCGGGAGCGTTTATCTCATTGCCGTCCTTGTCAAAGACTCTTACGGAGGAATAAACCATGAAGGGGGTCTTGTCATTGCTTGTGCAGCCGAACATCTGTCTTTCGGAGAAATCACTGTTCATATCCTGTATCATGTGACCTGCAAGCTCCGAGATCTCCTGAGCTATGATGTCATACTCTGTCTGGCTCATGGTATCCTGAACGGAATCTACCTTGGTATAAACATTAAGATAGGTCTTGTTTGCGATATCGTAAAGTGCGTCCTCTGCCGCACAGAAAAGGTCCTTTGCGGTCTTGCAGTTTTCGTCGTAAACATTGAGATTTTCCAGAGATTTTCTTACATGAGCAGCCTTTGCCGCTGAAACGGAATCCTCGGAGGCTCTTGTATATTTCTTCTGGCTCAGGATCTTTGTTTCTGATTTAAGGAGATTGCCCAACAGAGAATTGTTATTCTTGAGGTAGTTTGTGGTATATGCTCTTGTAGTAACTCTCAACCTAATTCACTCCTTTATCAGGTTCCCACAACGCCTGTGCCGTTTATGAGCTTTTCAAGGCACTGGTCCATTGCGGTTATCATTCGGGAAATGGCATTGTACCATTTCTGATAGTTCATCATGTTAACGCCTTCCTCGTCCATGGACACGCCCATTACCTCTTCACGGGCGTCGGAAACGCTGTTGAACATTACTGTGGTGGATTCAAAATCGCTCAGCTCATATTCAAGCTGTGAGCCGATGGTGTTTCCGCAGTTTGTTACAAACTCGCTGAAGGTATATTCCAGAGGCTCGTCGCCAAAGTCATACTTCTTGTCGAATGCGGAAAGTATCTTATTGAGGAACGCATTGTCCAGCTCGTCGTAGTTGTAGTCACCTTCCTCGGTTCCCTGGGGGTGAACGCATCTGAGCGGGTTGTCGTTCCATGTTTTTGCTGTGACGAGATTTGCAACGGTTTCGGCTCCGTCAAATTCAAAGAGCTTGAAGGGAACGTATTCCTCCTCTGCCTTTTTCCTTGCTGCGTCCATATCGTCCGCGGTGGCTGCGGGGTTTGCTTTAAGAAGAGCGCTGACTGCGTCATCTCCTGCCTTTGCCTTAGCCTCTTTGTTATACTCGTCATAGAGGGCATTGAAATTTGTCACCATTGTTTTTGCCAGTGAGCGGTAGGTTTCCTCGTAATATTTGATGCCCTTGTAGGAATTTCCTCTAAGACCGCTGTACCAGCCTTCGCCGTTATACATATCGAACAGACCCTTTAATGAGCCACCGCTCAGGGTGTCGGTTTCTTCCGTAAAGCTGATGGCGTATTCGGGCTTTTCGGCAGAGGTGATATGCTTGGTAAAGATAGGGTCGTATTTTACTCCTGCCTTTGCAGCGGCAGCCATAAGCTCTTCCTCCTTGCGGAAGGCTTCCTCAACGTTGCCCGATTCAATAAGGGAGTTGAGGTCTACGATCATATCGCCGAGTCCTGCGTCTTGAAGCTCCTTTGTAAGCTCTCTGAGTGCTCTGGTCCAGCCCTTGTCGGTATTTGCGGAGCTGATATAAAGCTCTGCAAAGTTATATTCTATTGTTTCGGCATCAAAATTTCCTCTTACGGTGATCTTGTTGCCGTTTTCGTCGTAAACTATGGAGCCGTCGTTTATGGTTCCCCAGTTTTCGATGATATTTCCGTCCTTATCCTTGAAAACGGATTCGCCTACCACATAGACATTTGCCTGCTTGCCGTCCTCTGTAAGGTAGCCGCCTTTGCCGTCGGCAGTAAGCTTGGAATCCTCGCCATTTGCAAAGTAAAGCTTTGTGCCCTCGGTAATATTGCCGTCGGGAGAGAGCGGCAGATCATTTCCCTTTTCATCCTGATACTTTACATTGTCAAAGCCAAGAACTGTGACCTTCTCGCCTGCGGCATTAACGTATCCGCCGCTGCCGTCGGCAATAAGACCTGTATCTGTTCCGTCCGATGTATAGAGCTTTGTTCCTGCGGGAGGATCCGTAAGCTCATCGCCTGCATCATTGTAAAATTTATCTTCCTTGGTAAAATATACATTCACAGCATCGCCGGCTGCATTAACATATCCGCCGTTTCCGTCAGCAGTAAGACCTGTATCTGTTCCGTCAGCTAAAAGAAGCTTAGTGCCTTCGGGGAACTTGCCGTTTTCATATGTAACGATCTTATTGCCGTTTTCATCATAAGCGGGCTTATATTCAAGATACACGGGTGTTGATGTCAAGGGATTTCCCGCTGCGTCCTCGATGATATCCTCCTTGTCGGGAGCAAATTTAACATCTACTCGTGCATATTTATCCTTTTCAACAAGAAGCTTTGCCCCTGTTTCAACGGTAAAGGAACCGGTGGTTGTTTCGGTAACGGTGATGTTGATATACTCGGAAAGCTCGTCGGCAAGCAGATTGAACTGATCCTTCAGCTCAAGAGGTCCATACTGGCTCTCGGTCTGATAGCCTGTGTTTGTGACATAAACGTCGTTCATCTGAACGTAGCCGTCTTCTATCTGCTTATTAAGGCTTGCCATTTCCTTGAGTATGAAGTTTACTCTTGTGGTGGTGTTGTCGATATCCTTCTCGGTGGAGATCTGGGTATCCTTGATACGGGTGTCGAAATTTCTCAGAACGTTGATAACGGATCTTGCGGAGTTTATGCAGATGTTTGCAAGGTCTGTTCTGTCTGCTCCCGTTGCGGAGAAGGACTGAAAGCTTGCGCTCCATTTGTTCATTATGGCGGTAAGACCTGTGGTTTCGTTCTCAACGTCGTCAATGATATCCTCGATATCCGCAAGCACGGTGGATTTTGAGCCGATATCGCAAAGCTCGCTGCTGTATTTTCTAACCTTTGCATCAAGGAGCTTATCTCTTGTATGAGTAACGCCGATGGCATCTGCACCCTGACCTGCAAGGGAGATGCCTGTGTTATAGTTTATTGAACCCTTTGTATTTGCAACGGAGCATACGTCGAGCCTTTGTCTTGCATAGCCCTCGGTTCCGATGTTTGTGATATTGTGACCTGTTATATCAAGGGATTTCTGTGCCAGCTGGAGAGCGTCCCTCTGCACATAAAGCCCGAAAAAGCTTGAAGCCATATTATCATATCCTTTCTCTTATCAGGCGTCGGTTATTACCTTTGAGCCTGCTGCGAAATCCTTCTGAAGAGTTCCGTGACCGTCATAGGTGGAATCATTCAGGCGGCTGCCCGTGCTGATCTTCTTCAGTCGCTCGCTGATGATGATGTTGGCAGTATCGTTTATTTCCTTTATCTTGTAAACCATTTCGGAAAGCGCCTTATACTGCTCATTGAGAGTTGATCTGTATTTTTCGGGAGCTTCCTCTATGATATCCGCAAAGGTCTTTTCTTCGCCAAGCATTTTTATCCGCTTGTTCTCAAGGGAATTGCTTTTCATAATAAATGCCTGCTCGGAGGAAAGCGCCTGTGTCAGCTTCTCAATCTCTCCCTTATGTATCATATCGAGCTTTGAATATTCAAACTTCAGAAAGCTGCGGAAATGATCGTTATATTCATCAAAAAAAGCAATTACAGCAGAATAGTCCATTGCGAATACCCTTCCTTTCTTCCTCATCTCTGAGGAGCGTTACATTCCTATGATCGAAGCTGCTACTTCCTCTGCGGAAACCTCATAGGTGCCGTTTTCGATAGCTGCGGAGATGGCTCTGAGCCTTTCTGGCGATGCAGGGGAATCGGCAGCCTTTCTTGCGGCAGCCTTCATGCTGTCGGCAAAGCTTGCTCTTGAGGCGGAGGAAAACTCAGCCTTGTCGGTGTTTGCTTTAGTGCCGTGAGCCTTATCGGCTCTTGCCTTCGGCTTGTTATCTGCATTAAATCTGTAAGCGTTAACAGCAGCAGTGTAATTCTTAATTTCCATAAAAACTCTCCTTTCCGGGGACATACTATACCTCTGATACATATATCGGCACGGGGTTAACAGAACTTTAATGTTTTTCGGAAATTTTTCTGCTTTATTTTTAAACTGTAATATTTTTTTTGATTATACAATTTGTATATTTATTCCGGGAATAAAACATGTTTGCGGGGGTAAAATATTATCAGTTAAGAGTATTGGAGGCTTTAAAATGGAAGCAAACAACAGCGATACAAGGAAGCTTCTCAGGGAGTGTCATGCGGGGATAAAGATGGGCATTGCATCTCTTGACGATGTCATGAATTCCGTCAGCGAATATTCCCTGGAGCGCAGGATAAAGGACAGCAAAAGGGCTCACGAGCGCCTGAGGATAGAAACGGAGGAGCAGCTGAACAATATCCGTGACAAGGGAAAAAATCCCAATCCCATGGCAAAGACCATGTCCCACATCAAAACAAAGGCGGTCACGGCTGCCGACAAGACAGATCATGCTGTGGCAAAGCTTGTTATCAAGGGCTGCGACATGGGTGTGAAGTCCCTTAACCGATACATGGACAAATATGCTGCTGCCGATGAATCGGGCAAGGCTCTTGCTGGCAGGATAATTGCGGAGGAGCAGGGGCTTAGAAACGATCTGGAGCAGTATCTTTAGAACGATCAAAGATCAGTATTATTAAAAAAGTACCGGGCAGAATGCTCCCGGTACTTTTTATGACTATGCCTTCAGCATACTTACCTGTTTTCTGAGTATCTGGGACTGACCGCTCAGCTCCTCGCAGGATGCGGCAGTCTGCTCTGCGGTGGCAGAGTTCTGCTGAACAACGTCGGATATCCTTGAAAGTCCGACCATTACCTGTCTTACGCCCTCTGCCTGGTTTTCCGATGCCTCGGAGATCTCGTCGATAAGGCGGGTGGTTTCCTTGGTCATTTCGGTGATCTCTGCCATGGACTTTACTGCGGCGTCAACAAGCTCAGAGCCTTCGTTTACGGCTGCGACTGTTGCGGAAATGAGATCGTTTGTATCATTTGCGGCTTCTGCGCTCTTGTTTGCAAGGTTTCTTACCTCATCGGCAACTACTGCAAAGCCAAGACCTGCATCGCCTGCACGGGCTGCCTCAACTGCTGCGTTGAGGGCAAGGATATTGGTCTGGAATGCGATATCCTCGATAGCGGCAATGATATTGCTTATCTCGGAGGACTTTTTCTCGATATCCTTCATGGCGTTCATTACGCTTTCCATATCCACATTCTGCTTCATAGCGCTCTGCTCAACACTTGCGGAAAGATCCTTTGCTCTGAGGGCGTTCTGAGCGTTGATCTCGGTCTTTTCGGAAATGGAAAGAACTGTTGCATTAAGCTCCTCGACTGCTGTTGCCTGAGTGGTGGTGCCGTCGGCAAGTATCTGGGAGCCGCTTGCCATCTGCTGTGAGCCGCTCATTACCTGCTCGGAGGAGCGGTTGATGTTTCTTACGATATCGGAAAGCGTTCCCTGTATCTTGCCGAAGCTTTCTTCGATCATGGCAAAATCTCCGTCATAGGTTATGGCGGGCTTTACGGTGAAATCACCGCTTGCCATTGCACTCAGGACTCTTGAAATGTCGCTGATATATCCTGCAAGGCTGTGCTTTGTGTTCTGGAGGGACAGTGCAAAATCACCGATCTCGTTGTTTCCGAACTTATAGCTGAAATCGGGGACGCTCAGATTTCCCTTGCTCATATTTTTTGCAAGCTCGCTTACCTCAACGATAGGCTTAGCGACTACCCTCTTCATGAAGAATACTATTACGCCGAATGAGATAAAGAGTATGACAAGGGCAGCGATAGCGGAAATACGCACTACTCTTAAAAATGCAGCGTCACTTTCGGAGCTGTCCTTTGCCGCACAATATGCGCCGCATATCTGCCCGTTAAGGTCTGTAATAGGCTCATACATTACAAAATAGCCGCTGCCGCCTATTTTCTGCTTCTCGCTGACGTTTTCGCCCTTTTCAAGGACCTTTTCGGAGGCCTTTTTGCTCATAAGCTCGGTTACATTCTCAAAGGTGGTGGCAGCGATGCCCGATGACGATAAAAGTGATACCTCACAGTCTATCTGGGATTTGACATCCTCGATAAGGGCAGCTGAGCTGAGATTATAGCCGATAACATATGCTCCGACCACTGTCTGATTATCTATTCGTGTGCCGCCGTAGAGAACGGGTCCCGAGAAAATGAAGCTGAGAGGAACATTTGCATCACTGTATATGCCGCAGCTTACTTCCTCGGCAAGTGCCTTTGATACGTCAAAATCCGCAAATTTATAGCTGTCGCTTGACCACTGCTTCTTTCCCTCGGCATCGGTAAACATACAGAAATAATTGCTGTCAAGGTTAAGATTGTCGAAAGCAACTCCAAGCTCCGCAACGTAGCCTTTTTTAAGGGCGCCTGCAACGGTCTGCTGAGTAAACCATGTATTGTCTATGTCCCTGAGCTCGGCTTCCTTTTTCTGAACATTGTTGCTGAGGACATTTACTCCCGTGGCTGCTATGCCCGAATAAATTTCGCTGTTCTGAGCGGAGGAAAGTGATATTGATATGGAAAGAGCGACCACGGTGCTGACGGTAATGATAGCGCCTACTATAAAGCAGACGGCTCTTTCTATCTTGGTCATTTTTGATTTGCCCGCAGCGCCTACAGCCGATATGCCGTCCCGCAGCTTTTGTGGGAGCTTGGGAAGCTTAGGCATTTTTTTCAGCTTCGGGAGTTTGATTTTTCGGAAAAGGTCGGGGAGCTTTTTGAAAAAATCCACGATCTTGTTTAATACAGCAAAGATTTTATCCATATATACACATCCTTATTTAAAAAGGTAAAGTCATCAAATATATATAAATTATACCATAACGGGGAATAATAAGTCAACAGGCAATATGTTTGATTTGTAGGTTTTATTTATATCAGTTTGCACAATATTTTTGGACAGTTATTAACATGATTTGACAGAAATATCAAGGAGAATATGAATATGAATGACAGGAAAAGACATATTTTTTACAGGCTTGAGCTTCTGCTCGTGATGATAGGGGCGGCGCTTTTTCTTTATATCGGCAGCTCTGTTGTAAGCGTCAACTGCGGGAATATGATAAACGGGACTGACACTGTTTTTTTTGATGTATATTTTTCAGACGGGGGGCTGACCTTTGTTTTTATGGACAAGGAATATAGTATCGGGTGAAAATGTAATGGTTTTCACAAAAAAATATGTTCAAAAGCACAATAATGCCGGAAAAATATACAAAAAATATCGTTTAGTCTGCATATAGCATTATCAGTGCCTTGTATGCTAAAATTATTTCAGAAGAAAATTTCCGAAAAGGACGGTATTTTTTTATGTCAGCTTCCGATAACAGTAAATTCAATATTGCAGTGGCTCAGTCGGGCGGACCTACCGCTGCGATAAATGCAAGTCTTGCAGGAGTATTTCTCAGAGCCTCCGAATGCCCGGAGATAGGCAAGATCTACGGCTCTATAAACGGCATTGAGGGAATGATAAACGGGGAGCTTACTCCTCTTGACAGCATCATTACCTGCGACGCCGACGCACAGCTTCTGAAAAAGACTCCTTCGACGGTCCTCGGCTCCTGCAGATATAAGCTTGCTGCCTACGACCCCAACGACAGCGTTACTGAATCGGAATACATGAGCATAATCAACACCTTTGAGGAATATAACATAAAGGCTTTTTTCTATATCGGCGGAAATGACTCCATGGACACGGTCATGAAGCTTAGCAGCTACTGCAAGGCTGTTGGCAAGGATATTAAGATAATTGGCGTTCCCAAGACCATTGACAACGACCTTCCCGGAACCGATCACACTCCGGGCTTCGGCTCTGCCGCAAAATATGTTGCCACCACTCTCCAGGAGATAATCCGTGACAGCAGAGTGTACAGCATACAGTCCATAACCATTGTTGAGATAATGGGAAGAAACGCGGGCTGGCTCACGGCGTCCTCATGTGTTTTAAGGGCAAACGGAGAGCCCGCTCCTCATCTTATCTATGTTCCCGAGGCATTTCCCAACGGCTTTGAGATGGAGCGTTTCCTTGATGATGTGGCTCAGATGATGAAGCGGTACAGGGCGGTCATCATTGCTGTTTCGGAGGGTATCGTTCCCGCTGACAGAAAGTATGTTAAAACCGGTGCTGATGCTTTCGGGCATACGGATAATTCGGGGGTCGCAAAGTATCTTGAACATTGCTGCTCAGAGCGCTTCGGCTGCAAGGTACGTTCCATTGAGCTGAACGTTATGCAGAGATGCAGCTCTCACATTGCTTCTCTCACGGACATTGAGGAAGCAGAGAAGATAGGACGGGCTGCTGTGGACTGCGCTCTTGAGGGCAATACGGGCAGAATGATGGGATTTCGCAGGATAAGCAACGAGCCTTATCGCATTGAGATAGTTTCCTTTGATGTTGCGGATGCTGCCAACAAGGAAAAATATCTTCCAGAGAACTGGATAACTCCCGACAGAAGCGGCGTTACAACAGACGCTCTCAACTATTTCCTGCCCCTTATCCAGGGAGAGGTCGTTACAGAATACCGCAACGGCATTCCCGTTCATTTCAGGCTTAATCAGTAAAAAAAACGCCGGTCAGTAAAATCAAACTGACCGGCGTTTCACAATATTGTGATGAAAAAATATAGGTTGCAAAATATGGCTTCAATAATTACGTTACCGAGCCACAATATATAAAATTTTTCGCTATCTCCCCAGCGAGCTGGCTTCAGCGACACGCTGACTAGTGTTTTGGATTTGCGCTTACAAGTGTTATTGCCTTTAATATCTCAATATCAAGGTCGGTTGCGGACTGAGGGAGCATACTGTTGACCCTTTTGAAAAGTATGCCTTTGTTGGTGTTTACATATGCGGGTTTTAAGTTGTTGAGAACTATTGCCATCATGTCACCCATGCATTTTTCGCATTTGCAGCAGTCGTAATTGTTCAGCAGCTCTTCAAGACGCCGACGAGTAATATCTTCGTTTACATTTACAACCATTTTGTCCACCCTATTTCCTTAATTATATATCGACATTCCTGCCGATAATTTCCATGCACATTCTTCCGTTGTGATAAGGGCATTTCCACTCGTTTACCATGGTAAATTTAGTCATAGGCTTGCCGTGTTCATCGACCTCTGCCCACCATTCGCTGCTTTTGCGCTTGTCTATCTGTACATCTCGTATCCATTCCCAGACCTTTGCGGCTGCTTCAAGGAACTTCCTGTCACCGCCGTGCTGATATGCGTTGACAAAGCCTACGATAGTTTCTGCTTGCACCCACCATACACGCTTTTTGTCGATCTTGTCATTCTCTCTCTCGTTATTGAGGGAGCCGTTTTCATATGCGATATCGTAGATGTTGTTTGCTATCCTGAGGTCAATATCCTTCCAGCGCTTAATATACTCGGGATCGCCCAGAACGTCGCAGGCACGGTCTATGAGCCATGCGGCTTCTATATCGTGGCCATAGGAATGGATATCTCCGATAACGTTAAGCTCACGGTCAAAGAAAACAAGGAGCTTATTGTTACTGCTGTCGAAGATCTTGCTTTCTGTAATATCCAGCAGGAATTTTATCCTTTCCTTAACTCTTTCGTCACCGCTTGCCTTATAAAGAACGGTATAGCCTTCGATAAGGTGAAGCACGGTGTTCATTGTCTTGTCAGCCATAAGACCGTTTTCGCTGAGAGCGTCGTTGTCAATAAGCTGCCAGTTCCTGTCAAAGGCTTCCATATACGCAATATCATCGGTGCATTTTTCTTCCACTGTTTCAAAAAGCTCGAATGCAAGCTCCAGAGCGCTTTTGTCCTTGCAGGCAAGGTAATATGTTGACAGTGCATAGATGGCAAATGCCTGATTATAGGTGTGCTTCATGCTGTCCATAACGGTGCCGTCGTAATTCATCATCCAGTAAACGCCGCCGTTTTCACGGTCAACACAGTGGTTTTTCAGAAATTCATAGGCATGACGGGCGTTGTCAAGATTTTTCTCTCCCCCAAGGGTAAGGTAGCAGGAGGAATAGAACCACATTATGCGGGAATTGAGAATAACTCCCTTTCCGCCCTTTTTGTCAAGGTTAAGTTCGTTGTCCATCTGACCGTAAAAGCCGCCGAACTCGTCGTCACGTAGTGCGTCCCAGAAGGGAATTATGTGATTTTCAAGCTCTTTTTTCACTTCGCTTATAAGCATTGTTATTCCTCTTTTCGAATTTTACCAATTATTTTAGGTCACGTCCGCAGCAGTTCTTGTACTTCTTGCCGCTGCCGCAGGGGCATGGGTCGTTTCTGCCGATCTTCTTTACCTTTCTCGGCTCATTGGAGAAGCTGCCGTCGCCCTGGGTTTCCATAGGCTCCGCAACTCTTTCTCTCTTGGGTTCCTCGTTGTTCTTTATCTGAATGGTGAACAGGAGCCTTACGGTGTCCTCACGGATAGATTCGATCATTGCGTCGAACATCTCAAAGCCCTCGTAACGATATTCAACAACAGGGTTTTTCTGTCCGAATGCACGCAGACCGATACCCTTTCTAAGCTCATCCATATCGTCGATGTGAGCCATCCACTTGAGGTCAACTACCTTCAGAAGGATAACACGCTCAAGCTCTCTGAGAACATCGCTGCCGATATCCTTTTCACGCTTGTCATAGTATTCATATGCTCTGTCGGCAAGCATTTTTCTGATATCCTCTCTGGTAACTTTTCCCAGCTCATCGGGAGTGTATCTGAAATCATTCTCTGTGGTGAGCAGACCGTTGAAATGCTCTCTGAGTCCTGTAAGGTTCCAGTCGTCCTGGACGGTGTCGGGGATAATATAAAGTGCAAGACCGTCGTCTACCCAGTCGCCTATCATCTTCAGGATATACTCGTGGATATCCTCGCCGTTGAGCACCTTTGCTCTCTGCTCGTAAATGATGGCTCTCTGAGTGGACATAACGTCGTCGTAGTTGAGGACATTCTTTCTGATAGCG
>CAMAIG010000007.1 GCA_945835085.1 uncultured Ruminococcus sp.
TAGTTATTCTGGATGAAATCTCTTACGTTGATCTCTTCCTTCCAGAGTCGGCCTTCGAAGCCATTCCATTCTGCACAGTTTTTCATAATATGTTTCCTCCTGTTAATATATTTTTTGTGTTATTAATTGCAGCATGAGCATGAGTGTGTTACTCTGTCCATAACCTCGGCACGCTTGCCGTTATTGAATCTGTCGAGAGTGCCTACAAGATAGCCCGTTATTCTTCTTATGCGGTCAAATCTTGCTGTGGGGAGCTTATACTGAAGCTCAACGTATTCGCCGTCTGCGATGATCGTGAGCCCCTCTATTCTTCCGTGAGCCTTCTGACCACGGCTGATATAAAGCCTTATCTCCTCGTCCTCCATCTGTATTCCCTGCAGCTCAACGGGAATCCCGTCTGTCACTGTTCTTGTAATTATCGTATTGTCCATTATTTTTTCGCCCCTCGTCAAGTTGTGTATTTGGTTCAGAAGGTCTGCTTTTTTGCTGTATTTCTGATTTCCGTTATTATAATAACACATATTCTCCAGCCTGTCTGTGACAAAGTCGCATAAATTACACTTTTTTTAAAAAAATAGGAAATAGGCAAAATTAACAGTATTTTAAATAAGCTATTGACTTTGGTTTGGAGATATGATACAATTAATAAGAAAAAACAAAGCGGTGAGGTGTGAAAATGGATATCCTTACGGAAAGACTATCCTTCTGGGACAAGCTCAGTGACGAAGAACAGCAGCTTGTCAGCACATCGGTCATTATCCGCAGCTTTGAGGCTCAGGAACCTATCCACAGCTGCAATAAGCAGTGCGTGGGAATGGTATACGTTTTATCCGGGGATATGCGGCTGTTTCTGCTGTCCGACGAGGGCAAGGAGGTCACTCTCCTGCATATTTCGGGGAATGAATCCTGCGTGCTTGCAGCATCCTGCGTCATGTCGCAGATCACCTTCCATTCGGAGCTTGTGGCGGCTGAAAAGACCGAGCTGCTGATAATCCCTGCTCCCGTGCTTGCAAAGCTCATGAAAACAAATATCTATGTACGCTGCTATGTATATGAAACCTCGGCAAAGCTTTTTTCCGATGTTATGTGGACCATGCAGCAGACCCTTTTTTACAGTGTGGACAGGCGTCTTGCTTCATTCCTTATTACGGAATACGAAAAGGCGGAGTCCCCAGAGCTTTGCGTTACTCAGGAAACCATTGCTCAGGAGATAAATTCCGCAAGAGAAGTGGTCGCAAGAATGCTGAAAAAATTTGCGGCGGATAATCTCCTTAAAAATCAGCGTGGAAAGATAGTTCTTCTGGATATTGACAGGCTTTATGATATGTCCTGCTGATTATGTGACATAGTTACAGACAGCCCTTTGCTTCCGTGATATAATTATGGAAACAAAATTTTTATCCGGAGTGTTTGTCTATGTCTGAGGTAAGCATTAATAATGGCAATATCGAAAGGGAAGTATTTTTTTCGGATATTCCCGTAATACTTAAATTCTGGGCTGAATGGTGCGAGCCATGCAGAAAGGTTTCGGCGGAGATAGACAGGCTCAGGGAGGATAATGCCCTGCAGTTCAAGCTTGCGTCCCTTAATGCAGACGATTATCCCGAGCTTATGCCAAGGTTCAGTGTATTCTGCCTGCCGACCCTTGTAATTGTGAAAAACGGCACCGTTTGCTGTTCGCTGGAGGGCTATCACTCCAAGGAGCAGATAATGTCATGCTTAGCGCAATAACACGCAATAACAATTGTGTTATAAATAAACCGAAAGGAAGTTGTTAATATGGAAAATATTGAGATCTGTCACTGCATGGGAGTTACTGTCAACGACATTGACGTTGCGCTTCATAAGAGTGAAAACCTCAGCGATGTTACAGAGGCGTTCAAGAAGGTCCAGGAGGAAACCTCCTGCTCCACAGGCTGCGGAGGCTGCTACAACAAGATCATTGAAACCATTTCCGACCTTATGCACAAATAAGACCCCTTAGCTATGACAAGATTTATGCTGCTGCGGCTTTGGCTGCGGCAGTTTTTTTATTTCGGAGGATTTTTCAATAAATGCTTGCAGAAAATGTATAATTATGCTATAATTTATCTGAAATAATTTACGGAGGAGAAGCTTATGAAAATTTCCGAAAATATTGTATACATAGGAGTTAACGACCATAAAACCGACCTTTTTGAAGGACAGTACGCTGTTCCCAACGGCATGGCGTATAATTCTTATGTTATTTTAGATGAAAAGACTGCCGTAATGGATACCGTGGAGGCAGGCTTTGCCGAGGAATGGCTCGCAAATCTTGATAAGGCTCTTGAGGGCAGGAAGCCCGATTATCTTATCGTGCAGCACATGGAGCCTGACCATTCGGGCAGCATTACAGAATTTCTGAAAAAATATCCCGATACCAAGGTTGCGGCTTCGGCAAAGGCTTTTGCCATGCTGAAGGCATTCTATAAAGCAGATATTTCCGATAAGGGCATTGTTGTGGCAGATAAGGACACCCTTTCCCTGGGCGACACCACTCTTACCTTTGTTACGGCTCCCATGGTACACTGGCCCGAGGTCATCATGACCTATGACAGCAGGGACAAGGTGTTCTTTTCGGCAGACGCATTCGGCAAATTCGGTGCCCTCGATGCCGATGAGGACTGGGCTTGTGAAGCAAGACGCTACTATTTCGGTATCGTCGGAAAATACGGCGTTCAGGTGCAGAATTTACTGAAAAAGGTTTCGGGATTTGAGATTAGCACCATCTGCCCTCTCCATGGACCTGTCCTTGACAATGACCTTGACTATTACCTTTCTCTCTACAACACCTGGTCGAAATATGAGGCGGAAAGCAAGGGCGTATTCATTGCCTACACATCGGTTTACGGAAATACGAAAAATGCTGTTATGATGCTTGCGGACGCTCTCAGGGAAAAGGGCTGCGAAAAGGTCACAGTCAGCGACCTTGCAAGAGAGGACATGGCTGAATGTGTGGAGGACGCTTTCAGATACGACAGGATAGTCCTTGCCACCACCACCTACAACGGAGATATGTTCCCATTTATGAAGGACTTTATTTCAAGACTCTCAGAGCATGGTTTCCGCAGCAGAAAGGTGGGCTTAATGGAAAACGGCACATGGGCACCCACTGCCGCAAAGGCAATGAAGGCTATGCTTGAAAAATGCGGCGATATTTCCTTCTGCGAAAATGAGGTCAAGATAATGTCATCGGTCGATGATGCCTCCAAGGCTCAGCTTGCCGCTCTTGCCGACGAGCTTTGCTGAATAAAAATATGAGCATAAAAATAAGCTGCGTATCCTGTTTTTAGGGTACGCAGCTTTTGTTTGCTGCAAGCCTTATGGTCTGCCCATATCGTGATATGCTTTCCCTCTTGACAATGTGAATATTATAAGCTATAATATAAGAAAACGAACGTTAGCTATATTGGAGGGGCTGCTTGCGGCATATGATGTTCCTGTGGATTTTACGGACAAAGCAAATATTGTTCCGCTGACAGAATATGCAAAAACACTGAAAACCGATAACGAGGAGAAAATAATGGAGATGATAAGAGCATCGGAAAACGACTTTGACAGGCTGACAGAGTTTTACCGTGATGTGATACTTCACACGGAGAATATGGACATTTACGCAAAGTGGATATACGGTCAGCACCCTACAGATGAAATGATAATGGGATACATTGACGAGGGTGCTATGTACTTATGTGAAAATGACGGCGCGATAATTTCCGCTGTGGCTGTTACGCCATATCAGGGGGAGGACTATCATGATACCGAATGGTCGGTCGTGGCAGCTGATGATGAAGTGTCTGTGGTACATATACTTTGCGTTGACCCCAAGCTGCAAAAGCAGGGCATTGCAAGGAAAACCATGGAGCTTGTTATTCAAATGAGCCGAAAAATGGGCAAGAAGGCTGTAAGATTAGATGCCCTTTCCTGCAACACTCCCGCACATCGTCTTTATAGTTCATCAGGCTTTGAGAAAAAAGGGTCAGCAGCAATGGTATGCAGATAATGTCGGCAGAACTGATTTTTTCTTATTTGAGCTTATACTGTAAAAAACCTGTCCGCATAGGAATTCCTTAAGGTATATCCTATGCGGACAGGTTTTATAATTTTTTAAAGTGCAGTCAAAAGCTCGCTGACATTTATAGGCTTTAAAATATGCCCGTTCATGCCTGTCTTGTAAGCATTTTTGCATTTTTCAGCTATTCGTATTCTCTTTTCAGGATAAGCTTTGTCAAAATCGGGGAAAAATTAAAATCTTGAAATATCTATTGACAGAAACCGACAAAAGTGGTATATTATAATGTGAAGAATTATCATTATATATTTTCTGAGTCAGATAAATTATTCCCTTGAAAGGATGATGAAATATGAGAACAAGCCGTGATAATATTGCCGGTTCTGCCGCAAGAAAAATAATACCTGCTGCAGCTATGCTTGCATTGTCTGCGGTAATGCTTTCCACATCAACATATGCATGGTTTACCATGAATAAAGAGGTTAAAATGACGGGGCTTGCTATGTCTGCAACTACGGGTGAAGGCATTGAAATAGCTCTTGCAAGCGTCAATGGTTCAAACGCAATATCTGCTCCCTCAGGTGACCATCCCGAAGATGACGACATGGGCTGGAAAAGCGCTGTGGTCGTGGGGGATTATTACGAAAAAATCGGCAAGCTAAAGCCTGCCTCCTCTATTGACGGTCAAAATCTGTATGATGCTACCGATGCAAGCAACGGCGGTCAGACTGCAAATAACTTTGTAAAGATCGATCTGGACACTGCAGGTACTGCTGAAGATGCAAAAAAAATGGCAGAGCTTACAATGAAAGCTTCCCTTAGCGAAACTAATTCGGGAGATCCTGCTCCGGAGATCGGCACCGATGGCAGAGTGGGCTACTATGTGGATATCCCCGTTTACCTTCGTACGACCAAGGCAGCGGGAGATACAACCAAAGGACCTATCTACTGCAAGCTCATCATCAAGGACAACACTACCGACAGTTCAAGCACTAACAAGGATCTTTACAAATCGGTTAGAGTTGCTTTTGTTCCGACAGCTGAAGGCAGCAGCTCGACAGTCAATATCTTTGGCGTTAATAGTGATTATTATTCTCCCAATCAGGCTGTAAGCGGTACTACCGCAAAAAGCGCTGTTACCGTTAATACAGATGTTGTAACAGATGGAGATGCGTTCACAACGAATGATGGCGCCGAAACAGGGCTGGAGATACCGTTTGCTTCGGGCACCGATAAATACGGACATCTTGATTTTGTGGTGCGTGTCTGGATCGAGGGCGAAAGCTCATTCTGTAAGGATGCAACTTCCGGACAGAGCTGGAACATTGACCTGGCATTTTCATTGGAGAAAGAATTCGCCGGTTCGGGCAGTTCGACATAATTTTTAGATTTTACCAAGGTAATACTGTACTAAAGATGTCAGGCAGCTTTTGTACGGGATTACCTTGTCTTTTTGGTTGAGGTATCGTTAAAATACACTTTTGCTTTGAAAGGGTGAAAGGGAGGGGAAGACAATGGAACTGTATCAGGAAAATGCTGCAACGGTTGACGGAGTCCGTGCCATAGAGCTTCGTTACCGTGCTGTATGGTCAGCCTCCGAAAAGCTGCCGGTATTTTATCAGAGCAGCATAAGGCTTAATTCTCCGGATATGGGTGTGCTTCTTCCCGAACGATTTATGCCCGTTCTTGAAAGCGATGACAGGTGTGTTTCCGTTTTCAAGCTTGCGCTGCTTCAATCACTGAAAACTGCAGAAAAGCTTACCGAGCGTGAAGTGGAGTATGACTGGATATCCCTTTTTGTTCCGTTAAGGCTGCTTAACAAAAGGGACTGTGTAAGGATAATAAGAGAATTTGTGGGGCAGATGGGTGCTATTCCCGGCAGGATATGCTTTGAGCTGCCGTCACAGATAATGGAGGAAAGCAGCAGCATATGCCTTGATTCGATTAAGCAGCTTCGCAAGGCAGGCTATCATACCATGCTGACAGGGGTCGACGGCGAAAAGCTTCCGATTTTCAAGCTGTCGGAGATACAGGCGGAATATGTGATGCTGAGTGAAAATTTCACACGCAGACTTGGGCATGACGACCGCTCTGATGACTGCATAAGGTCCATGATATCGGTTATCGGTGATATGGGCTCCGAGCCTGTTGCCTCGGGCATATCTAATTCCGAAGCCGCAGACAGTCTGTATGAGCTGGGCTGTGGATATTTCACTGCCGATGAAAATTCATCCGACTTTTCGGGCAAGTTCATTTCGGACAGATTTATCCGCAAACGAGAATAAGAATATCAAAGGAAATGGAGTTCTGACTTTGGCAAAGTTTGAAATAAATACAGACGATATGCAGGAGGATTCGGCATATCGGGACAGCGAAGCAGACGAACACAGCAAGACTAATGATATATTGGGTCTTCGGCGTACTGCAGGGGAGGTAAAGCGTCATAAGGTAATGGTGCGTATAATCAGTATTTTGCTGATCGTTCTTACAGCGATAGTCGCTATTGCCTATGCAGTATCATATTTTTATGATAAGTTCGGCAGCTTTACGGTTATGGTCAATAAGTATGATATGATAAATCAAGGTCTGACCCTTTCCGAAACTCCCGAATATGACAAGTCCAATGCTACTCTCAATGCCGATATCCTCTACGATATGACAAATATCAGCGGTGACGATCTGCCCGAGAATATCGACAAGATAAACGGTGTACATAACGGCAGCGGATATATTGCATATACCTTTTACCTTATCAATTCGGGACATGATACGGTGTCCTATCAGGGCGTTATGACAATGGAAAATATCACAAAAAATGTTGATGAAGCAGTGCGGGTAGCCGTATACAGAAACGGCGAAAAAACTGTTTACGGAAAAACAAAATCCGATGGCTCAGGCATGGAGCGTGACTGTGACAAGGAGTTTGAATCTTCTTCTGTGATAATGAGCACAAAAACCGATAAATTTGAACCCGGTGCAAGAGATAAATATACGGTGGTAATATGGCTTGAAGGAAACGACCCCGATTGCCTTGACAATATCATCGGCGGCACGATGAAGATAAGTATGAATTTCGAGATTTATGAAAACACTTGATACCGTTATGCAGCGAAACATTTTTGAAAGGAAAAGCTCTGAAAATGAGAAAGGTTTTTAACACGATCATTACAGTTATCTCATGGATAATATTGGTGCTGGCTCTCCTTGTAACGATCCTTGTATTTTCCGCAGACGCAAATGGCGGAATACCGAGTCTGTTTGGGTTTATCCCCCTTACTGTTGAGTCCGATTCAATGAAGCCTGCCTTTGCTGAGGACGACCTCATTATCGACAAGGAAATAGACGATGTATTCAATCTGAAGGAAGGCGATGTTATCACCTTCTGGACTCTTATCAACGGAAATCGTGTGAAGAACACCCATAGGATAATCTCTGTGAACAACGCTGATGCGAACATCAACTTTACCACCAAGGGCGATAACAACGATGTCAGGGACAGCATTAACGTTTATCCCGCCGATATTATCGGTCAATGGACAGGTACGGCACTTCATGGCTGGGGAAGGGCAGTTAATTTCCTCAGAACAAAGACAGGGTTCTTTATCTGCATATTGATACCGATGATCGTGTTCTTCCTTTTTGAGCTTTATAAGCTGATAGTGGTCATTGTTGAGGTAAAAAGCCCCCATGCTCCGCAGATCGACGAAGAGGAGATCAGAAGAAGAGCTGTTGAGGAGTATATTGCCGAACAGCAGAAAATGAACGAGGAAAAGTCCGATGAAATTAAGGCTGAGGAATAGATCGGCAGCCATAGATTTGGAGTAAGAATATGAACGACTTTTTGAAATGGTTTTTTGTTTTCATATCCGAGATGCTCAAAGGCTTTGCAATAGCATTCAATGGGCTATGGGAAGGTATAAAGCAGGTTTTTAACATAAAGGAATATGTGCAGATATTTAAGGCTTACTCTGTGGATTTCGGCACGTTGGACTGGATATTTGCTGTTCTGTCATTAGTTATAATTGCAGCAATTTTTGTGCTGATATTTTTGCTCATAGTTATGTTCATCAGAAAATATGTCCGTTTCAGACATTCCATTGTGGGCGTTGAGGATGTTATCGAGGAGCTTGGTGTGCTGCAAAGACAGGTTATCCGCCTTACAAGAGAAAAGGACGAGATAATGGCTATGAAGGTAGCTCAGATAGGACTTGCCCCGGGTGAGGCAGCTGCATATTCGGGTGCAATGGCCCTTCCCCGTGCAGGAATGCCCGATCAGGCTCAGGAGGGCGCTCCGGAAGGAGAACAGCAGGCTGTGGCTGACGGCGTTGTACTTACAAATGATATCAGATTTTCTAAGCTTATCGAAGTGGATAATTACTATAAAAACTATACTGCTCCCGATTATGACAACAGCATTACTCTTTCGGGGCTGTGCGAAGCATACAGGAATTTTGCCTGCTCACGAATGCATCTTTACTATGACATAAGAACTATCCGCCTGTTTATTGCAGGTATGGCTTCAACAAAGCTTATTATTCTCCAGGGTATTTCCGGTACAGGTAAGACCTCGCTTCCTTACTCCTTCGGAAAGTTCCTGCAAAGAGATACCACAATAGCCTCCGTTCAGCCTTCCTGGAGAGATAGGACCGAGCTTTTCGGATATTTTAACGAATTTACGAAAAACTTCAACGAAACGGAAGTTTTAAAGAGGATATATTCATCATCATATAACGACGATGTAAACTTCATTCTCCTTGACGAAATGAACATCGCAAGAGTTGAGTATTATTTTGCGGAAATGCTTTCGATACTTGAAATGCCCAATTCCGATGAATGGAAGCTTGACCTTGTTCCAAACGTATGGAGCACCGACCCCGTAAACCTTGACCACGGTATGCTGAAAATACCCCAGAATATATGGTATATCGGAACGGCAAATAACGATGACTCCACCTTTGCCATTTCCGATAAGGTCTATGACCGTGCGCAGCCCATAAATCTCGATGCCAAGGGCATTGCCTTTGAGGCACCCGATACGCCTCCCATGAACCTTAGCTTCAAGCATCTTGACGCACTGTTTAATGAGGCATTTCAGATGTATCCCATAAGCCAGGATATCCTTAAAAAGATCCAGCAGCTTGACCTATGGGTAATTGAACGCCTGCGAGTTGCATTCGGTAACCGTATCCTCAAGCAGATGAATTTGTTTGTTCCGGTATACGTTGCCTGCGGCGGAGATGAGCTTGACGGTGTGGATTATGTTCTTGCCACAAAGATTTTCAGAAAATTTGAAGCACTTAACCTCGCAATGCTCCGTGATGAGCTGCGTGATCTTTGTACATTCCTGCAGAAGCTTTTTGGACGAAATTCCATGAAGGAGTCCATTGAATATCTTGAAAGGCTCCAGAAGCTGTTCTGACAGATCATTTTACGGTGAAGGGTGGGTAGAAGGTGAGCGGATCTTACAGCGAATGGCTGAAAAAATTCAAGAAGCTTACAGGACAGCTCAGCAGTGATGAGCTGTATGATGATTTCCGTTCCGTTCTTTCTCACAGCCGAAGCACCATTGCGCTTAATCGGAAAATATTGGAGAAGGACATCGACATTAACTGGGTCGAGGCAATAGAAGCGGGGCTTCCCCATATTGACAATATTCTCAGAAACCCCAGGAAAACCATAGTTAACATTGAAGAGGTCGTTCCAATTGCCTTATCAAAAAAGATAACGGTTGATTCCGTTAAGCATCTTGCTCAGCACACCGATCTTATCCAGAGCGTTGACCCCGTAACGGGAAAGATAACGCCTTCAAAGGTGCTGAATGTTCATAAGGAAGAAAGTCTGCTGACTTATGAAAATAAATTTGTGCATACTCTGATTGACCGCCTTTTTATCTTCGTCACCAAAAGATATGAAAAACTGAAAGCGGTTTCTGCCAGCGAAGAAGTATTTGCAATGGAATACAATACTGCTTTTGATACCGGCGGCGGAAACAAGATGAAAATGAGCCTTACCATTGAAACCTCGGATTCACTTGAAGCTGCCGATGAAAACGGTTCAACGCTTTGGGACAGAGTTGAAAAGATCCGTCAGATCATCGACAGCTATAAGGCGTCGCCTTTTTGTCAGCAGATGGGAAATAATTACATTCGTCCTCCTGTTATGAGAACGAATGTTATCATGAAAAATGTTGATTTCAAGGCTTGTCTTGTCCTGTGGCAGTTTATCGAGGGCTATGATAAGGCAGGGTATGAGATAAGTGTTTCCGATTCGGCACAGAAGCCCGAACAAGCTTACATAGAAGAGCTTTATGATGTTTCGGCGCTGAATTTTCTTCTTTTCAGGACCTTCACCCGTGGCAGCAATAAACAGGGCGAGGTGCTTAAAACCAAAAAAAGTAAGGCAGCCGCTCCGAGAGTGCTGAAGAAGCTTGATAAAGCAAGCTATAACGAAGATGAGTATGTTATCGGTGAAGATGAGTCTGAGGATACAGTTCCCGAGCATGAGCAGATATCGGAGCAGGAAAGAATACTTGAAGAGATCGAAAAGATCATTCGTATTGAAAAACAGTACTTTGAAAGAGAAGAGCAAAAGCGCCTGGAGGCAGAAGAAAGGGAACGCAGGCGCCGTGAAGAGGAAAGAAGGCGGCGTGAAGAGGAACAGCGCAGGCTGGAGGAAGAAAGGCGGCTTGAAGAGGAACGAAGGCTTGCTCAGGAAAAGGCAGAGCGTGAGGAACGTGAAAGACTTGAAAGAGAACGTCAGGAAGCACTGCGTCTTGAACAGGAACGTCTTGAACGTGAGGAACAGGAACGCCTTGAACGTGAACGCATAGAACGTGAAGAACAGGAACGTCTTGAACGTGAACGTCTGGAGCGTGAAGAGCAGGAGAAGAAGGAACGTATCGAAGCAGAACGTGAGGAAATAAGCAGGATCATGGGCTCCGATATGGAAAACGATGGTTTCGATAGGTCTGAACATAAGGAAGAAGAACAGCATAAGCGTGAGCGTGAGGAAAGAGAGAAGATCCGTGCCGCAAGGCTCAAGGAGATGCGTTCTTACATTGAGAAAAAGAGCTTTGATGAAATTTATCCCGAGTATTCCAAAAATCCTATTCATGTCATCAGACGAAGCCTGAAAAGGTTTATTTCCGTTATTCGTCAGGACGGCGCTGTTATCAGAGAGGGCGATACCGATACACCGATGCTTATCGAGCGAATGATCGCTGAGGCCAATGCAAAGGTGCAGGCAGAGCGTGACAAAAAGACTGCGGCTGAAATGCAGGTGCTGTATGAAAAATATGTACCGAGCTTCAGTCAGAAGGTTCGGAAGCAGTTCAAGAGAATTTTCGGCAAAAAGAAGAAAAAGATCTATGTTATGCCTGCTCAGATGCCTGTCCGCCGTTCACCCTCGGAGCAGAAAGCTTACGATAAGATGATGAATGAGATATTCAGAAAATATCGTGTCAGCTTTATAACAAAGATAATCAGAAAGATAAAGAAAGAGTATTAGCAGCGATGAGTTTTGGCAGCAAAATTTGTAAAGCATTAAGGCTTGCGGGGCAATGTGCTGTATGGGCTGTATTGATCTTGCTTGTAGTTCTTACGGCATACATAATGATCTGCAATATGCAGGGCAAGGCTGCGGTGGTTTTCGGAAGAAGCATTGTTAAGGTCATAAGCGAAAGTATGGAGCCTTCTATACATGACGGCGACTATATCATTATTAAAAAAACTGACTGTTCCGAGCTTGAAGCCGGTGACATTATCTGCTTTTATTCACGGGACGAGGAGATATTCGGCAAAATGAATACTCACAGGATAATACGAAGACTCGATGACGGCAGCTTTGTAACAAAGGGCGATGCAAATTACGACGAGGACTCTGCCGCAGTGACGGCTGATAACATCATTGGAAAATATGAGGGCAAGGTAAGGTTTTTAAGGTGGATTAATTCCTTTGCCTCCGTGAAAAAGCTGATACTTGCGGCGGTGGTTGTGATAATGTCTGTAACTGCAGCCTTTGAGGTTGCAACTATTGCAAAGGTTTCTGCCGAATACAGGGCTAAAAAGGCAGAGGCGGATAATGAAACGGCTGTCCGTCAGGCAATTGACAGGGAAAAGCATAAGCTTTATGAACAAGACCATGCCGATAATAAGGAGCGTGAGGACATCTGAATCAGGAAAAAATCATGAAAGCAAAAATGATAACGGCAATTTTTGTTGCTATTGCTTCAATTATCGCAATATTTGTTTTTGCGGGACTTTATTTCGATCAGCTCCAGAAAAACCGTCTTGAATATATCGGACACTTTGAAAGCAGCATTTCCGATGCAGCTGAGGAGATAGACAAATATCTCGGAACAGATGCGGATTACGAGCTTCACTATAATATGATAATATCCCACCTGGGAGCAGCAAGGAATATGATCTTTTTGGTGGATGATTATACGGAAAAACAGAAGGTCATTAATGAAATACACTTCTGCTTTATAAAATATCCCGAACAGATGAAGGATAAGCTTCCAGAGGTATCCGAGGCTTTTCACAATATTGCCGATCATCTGGATAAGGGCTATGATGAACTGAAGCTTATCACAGAGTCTGTTGATAAGCTGGGCAGCTAAAACTGAATATAGGAGAGCAGACTATGTTTGAAGAAAAAAAGTACAAAGACGAAATAAAAAAATGCAGAGCAACTATCGAAGAAATTGAGAGAAAGCGTTCCCGTTCTCAGTCGGCGCTCGTTCAGGCTATTCTTTTGCAGGAGGAGCCGAATGAGGCAGATGTTGAGTGGTTCAACAAGTACACGGGAGAGATAACTGCCTGCCGTAATCATATGGCAGAGGTGCAGAAAAAGCTGGACGCTTATATGTCAGAAAAGCAGAATAAGAAAAAAAAGAAGAAATAAGAAGCGTCCGTTAGCTTTCCGGAAGGGAGATGAGTGCTGTGAATAAGGTAAAGCCTTTGTTTTTTATCATTGGTGCTGCAGGTGTGATACTCCTGCTTGCCATCGGATTTTTTTCCTATGGCTGGTTTGTTTCAAACAAAATTGCCTCAGGAGATAGGACAGCACTCAGAGCCACAGAGCCGGATTTTGAGCTTGGAGCAGTAGACAGCAGCGGTGTCTTTGACGAATATCTTGCCGAAGAAGACGGAACTGTGATATCCGATGTTAAAACAGAGAGTTTTCTTGAAAATCTGTTTGACAAAATTTCTCCTTCTGCAACAGGCGGAGGAAAAAACGAGATCAAGTGGCTTATGAGCAGCCAAAGCAACTTTAACAACTATTCCGGAGAAAATGCAGAACAAGGCATACAGCCCGGAAGCTCGGGCAAGCTGTCGTTTTATGTTATTGCAAAGCGTGATACGGCGCTTGATATTACCTTTTCCCTTGATACAATACTGTATAACACCGAAGCCCTGCCGATAGACGGCAGCAATCCCGATAATTCGGAATGTATAATTGCCGATGACGAGCCTGTGGCAAAGCTTTCGGAGGGTCATATTCTGTTTTTCAAGAATTATGATGACGTGAAAAAGCAGTATTCCGACAGGATAACAGACGGCAGGTTTGTTTTTTCCAAGCCCGACGCAAAGTCAGGAACTGCGTATAAGGTGGATATTTACTGGATATGGCCCGACGTGGCAGATCAGCTCATTTTGCCCGAAAATGACCTTTGCTTTGCCTCAAAGGGATATGAAAAGATCATTTCCGATGCCGATACGGCGGAATTTATAACAAAGATCATTGATTCTCCCGAAAGCTTTTTTGCGGATACTGCCTTTGATATTCGGGGAATGCTCGACAATGTTTCACAGGGTACTGCGTCCTCGGGATTTAACAGTGAATATTACAATTTTCTTAATGCTAAATGGAATGAAGCAGATCAGCTGATAGGCAAAAGAGTAGGATTTATTGAACTGCAGGTTTCCAATATTGATCCATAAATTTGCGGAGATGTTTAAATGAAAAGCAATGTTATGAAGTGCGGTATAAGGCGGCTGCTTGTCACTGCTCTGGCAATGGTCACGGTGATAGCGGGAGCGGCATCGGCTTATGCATGGTTTACAAATCAGCGAAGGCTTGCCACAATAACAAAGGTAAATTATCCTTCGGCGCTTGTGATAGGTGCAGGTGCAAAGGAAAGCTCCATCAATATTGATATGGGCAGTATTGATGTTGAAGACGAATCGGGAAAAAAGGACCTTGTATTCTGTGTTTATTCCGAAGAGTCGGTGGAAAACTACAAGCTCCAGCTGGCACATACTTCCAATATTGATTTTGTGTACACGATATACAGCGCCGATGCGCATACCTCCGACCCCGGCGGCGACAGAGTTGAATATATTGATGAAAGCGGTAATTCTCATTTTTATACAAAAAAAGCCTCCCCACTGCAGGGAAGCTATCTTAACCTAAGCGGTAAAATTGCAGATAACAGTCTGCACGAAATGTCCTACGGCAAATATGACAAGGTACAGAAAAATGCCGAACCTCTTTACTGGCAGACCGACAGCGTAATACAGCCCACAAATAACGATCTGTCGGGATTTGTTGATTATTATATCCTTGAGATAAGCTGGAATGAAAATGTTATAAACAATAAAGAAACCGATATGGTTTATCTTACGGCAGGCATGAGCTGATATTATTTTAAAGGAAAGGAATGAGCGCAGGGTGAAAAAGCAAGCCGAAAAAAACAAAAAACGTATATTCACAGCTGCAGTCATTTTTGCGCTTGTGTCCCTTATCTGCGGTATTGCCGTGAGTGCTGCATATATCAATCTTAACACGGTCAAGCGAGTTGTTTCCACTCAAGGAGCGGGAGGAACGCCCTTTTCATCGAATTACCTTTTGCTTGTGCCGAGAGATACGACCTCCTATTCCATCAAAAATATCAACTGCCCCGAGGGAGCGGGAAGTGCTGAATTTGAAATAAATGTGTGCAACTACGTTCAGAACGACCCTTCAAAGATAAGCGAAAATGATATAAAATATTCGCTGACCCTTACACAGCTGAATAATGACGGAACGGTTAATACCGAAAGCTTTTCGGGCTTGAAGGTCACCGATGCAAGCGGAGCTTCCTTCACCTTTACAGACGGCGTTTGCTGTATATCCGATCAGCTTCTTCCGGGAAATGTTAAAACGGTCAACACATATTATGTTTCTGTCCCCAAGGAGATGGTAAACAATGTGGATCTTCGTGCAGAAGCAGAGCCCTCCGACAGCAGCTCTTACAGTGTTACAAACGGAAATAAGCTTGCAAGAAACTTTGTGTTTACCGAATACAATGCGCTGTCAAGCTCCTGGACAGGCGGCTTTAAGGAAACCTCAGCCGAGAATAATGACGCCTTTAATTACGTTATCCGAGGACAGGGAAAGGGAACTGTCACTCTCAGCTGGGACTCCGATCAGCTTGAGATAAGCGGTGTTTTTCTCGATAACTACGCTCTCAGAGATAAGGTGACCTCTGAGGGAAACAGACGCTCACTGACTATTGATGTGGATTCAAATAACGGTCCAAACCGTTATGATATACAGTTCTATAAAACAAAGAACGGTGTTTACACAAATATGACTGCGGTAAACGGATATGTAACTGTAAGCTTCAGTGAATCGGTTTCATAACTATTTATGAGATCTTATATAAGCTTCATATTTTGATTGGAGTACCCTATATGAAAAGAAACAGAAAAAAATCATTGCTTGAGGCAGCCGCAGCGGCTGTAAGTATTTTTGCAATGATATTATCAAATACAGATCTTATATCAAATGAAATATATGCAGAGAATGCAGACGAGAGATACGAAGTAACCGCAAATACTGAGGTTCCCGACGTAACAGACGAAACCACCGAAACCACCGAAACTACGGAAACCACCGAAACTACGGAAACCACCGAAACCACCGAAACTACGGAAACCACAGAAAATACGGAAACCACCGAAACTACGGAAACCTCCGAAACTACAGAAACCACCGAAACTTCCGAGAGCGACGAAAGCGAAGAAACCGATGAGCCTGCATTTTTTGAAGCCGTTCCTTCGCGTATTACCATCAACTCGTCACAGGACCTTGTAGAATATTCACACAATTATGCTTCCGACCCACAAACATATCAGAATATTGATGTGGAATTTGCATTAACACAGGGAAATCTCAGCGACCCGGGAGATCTTAAAGACTTTTTGAGTATCGGAACTTCTGCATACCCTTTTGCTGCAAATATTATTGTCACATCCAGCATAGATCTTAGCATTGCTCTTGACAAGCCTCTTTTTGCATATGTTATGGACTCTGCAAGGGTGGTGGATTCTGCAGGCTATCCCGCAAGCATTGAAATTATCAGGTCAGGCTCGGCAGATTCAGCCTTGTTTGCAGAAAATGTAATACATGACTCTGATGCAGCAGCTCCTGCCGTATGGAACATAGACATCGAAGGATATTCCGAGGACAGCTCCTTTGCAGCCGTTATCGGAACAATGGAGGATAATTCTGCTGTATCACTTTCCCTTGGCAATATGGGAAGTTCCACCGTTGTAAGCAGCAGTGACGCAGGACTTGCCTGCCGCATTATGGGGGAGAATTCCTCCCTCACTGTAAGCCTGTCGGGTTCAACTGCAGAGTGCAGCGTGACCTCCGCCAATGGCAATGCAGGCGGTATGGTCGGAACAATGGAAAACGGTTCTTCGCTCAACTTCAACAGTCAGGTAAGTTTCAGCACAAATGTTACCTCCGGTCAATACGCAGGAGGACTTGTAGGTCATGGGGAAAATGCAGCGGTAATTTTTTCCGGAACTGCAAATCTCTCGGGAAATATCAGCGGCGGCTTGGCTACGGGCGGCGTATTCGGCTATTACTTTAATTCAAAGGAAAACAACAGCTTTGATGTTACAGGCTATAATGTGAACTGCACTCTGAACGGTGAAAATTCAGGCGGTATCTTCGGCAAGCTGGAGAACAGCGGAAATATGACAGTAACCGGTTCGGGAACTCACTC
>CAMAIG010000008.1 GCA_945835085.1 uncultured Ruminococcus sp.
ACCATTAAAAATATAGGCTCGGGCGGCGACAGATATCTGGGAGGAGAAAATCTTCTGGAGCTTCTTGCAGTCCATGTTTTCCGCAGCAATTTTGACAGGATAGCCGAAAACGGCATAACCTTCACACTTCCTCCCCGCTGTCGGGAATTTGCGGGAGCGGCAAGAGCAGTTGCCCGTTCACGAGAAGCAGAAGCCAATATGCGTCATCTCATGGAATGCCTTCGTCCCCTGTGGGAGAATACAGAGGAAAAGCGGGAGGAATTTGAGCGGGGACTCATCTGCGTGGATCTTTTCGATAAAAGCGGCAGGCTTATCCCGAGATTTGAGCTTAATGTGTCAGAGGAGGAGCTTATAGGTATTATTAGGGAAAATATAGCAGCAGGGATAGATAATTTCTTCACCTCCATGAGTCTTGCATATAAGTCCTCGGACGAAGAGCTTCCCGATAATATAGGCATAATGCTTGCGGGAAATTCCTGCCGCAGCAGCCTTGTTACCGAGATATTCCTTGAAAAATTCGGAGAGGGCGCCGAAAAGCTCCGTCCCCTTTCGGGAGGGAAGGATATCACCTTCACACTTTTCCCCCCTCTTGGCACCGAGGACGCATACGAGCTTATGGAAAGCAGGGGCATAGACCCCCATCGTGACAGCCTTGAATATCCCACGGGAAAAACAGGAGTTGCCTTCGGACTGATCATGTGCCGAAAGGGCGGCACCATAGAAAGAACATCTCTTGGCAGACCCGATGAGGAGATACCCTTCAGATATTTCATCGGCAGCAGCCGAAGAGGAAAATTCTCAGCCCTCACCTCCGACAGTGTACCTATGAGTGTAACGGGCAGACCCGATTACAATGTCTGGTATTTCTTCACCGAAGCAGACGAGGACACCTTTGAGATATACTATACCTCCGTGTCCGAAGCGGTCACAGGCAATATGCCCATAGACAATGTGCAGAAAAAGAAATGCCGCCTGAATATGACCTACGAAAATGCAAACATTTATATCAGAGCAACAGGTCCCAGAACCATACAATACGCAGCAGCCACCGAAAGCGGCATAGGCTTTGAAAATTATCTTAGCAGGCTTGTGACCGTGGAGCTTGAATGATATCCCGCATTTTTTTTGAAAAATATGCAGATGGCAGGAAAAAGCTCTTGAAAAAGCAAAACATATGTGCTATAATAGAAACATAAGTTCCGCTATTATAATGTTACAGAGCAGGTGAAGCAATGAGCAAAAAGCGAAAATCAATGGAGGACGTTATCAGCACTACCGCCAAGGACGAGCTTGACAAAGCCATTGAGGAGAAAAAGGCAGAGCTTGTCACCGATCGGGTAAAGGCTCTCACACCCGACCAGACCCATACAGGTCATCGTCAGCGGGTGAAGGACAGATTTATCGCCTCGGGACTTGAAGGCTTTGCACCCCATGAGGTGCTGGAGCTGCTGCTTTTCTATGCCATTCCGAGGAAGGACACCAAGCAGCTTGCCCATACGCTTATTAAGCGCTTCGGCAGTCTGGCGGGAGTGATGAAGGCGGATATTTCCGAGCTTACAAGGATAGACGGCATATCGGAAAACGCAGCCCTGCTCATAAAGCTTATCCCCGAAACCGCAAAGAAATGCTCTGCCGAGGAAGCGGTGAATGTTTCCTATACCAATACCCGTATGCTTGCAGAGCTGTTTGCTCCGCAGTTTGCAGGCTGCAGCGCCGAGAAATTCCTGCTTGCCTGCTTTGATAATAACCTGTGTGTGCTGAGCATCAAGGAAATAAGCCGAGGCACATCGGTGAGCGCCGCCATAAATATGCGACTGGTAATGGAAGAAGTCATACGGACAGGCTGCACCATGGCAGCCCTTTCCCATAATCACCCAAAAGGCTCTCCGAATCCGTCGGATATGGATATCAGCATAACCCGCAGGATAAACGAGCATCTCAGGGCAGTAGAAGTGGGACTGATGGACCACATTATCGTGGGAGAGAACAAGACCTATTCCATGCGTGAGGGCGGGGATCTGGGAATATTCGACTGATAACATTGCGGCAGTCAAAGTGAAAAGAGGAAAAACAATGCCTATTGATAAAATTATAATCAGAGGTGCAAGAGAGCATAATCTGAAGAATGTGGATGTAGACCTTCCCCGTGATAAGCTCATCGTAATGACAGGGCTTTCAGGCTCGGGAAAATCCTCTCTTGCCTTCGATACCATATATGCAGACGGTCAGAGAAGATATGTGGAGAGTCTGTCGTCCTATGCAAGAATGTTTCTCGGTCAGATGGACAAGCCCGATGTAGATCTCATCGAGGGACTTTCCCCCGCCATATCCATTGACCAGAAAACCACCTCAAAAAATCCCCGTTCCACCGTGGGAACGGTCACGGAAATATACGATTATTTCCGTCTGCTCTTTGCAAGAATAGGCATACCCCACTGTCCCGAATGCGGCAGGGAGATAAAGCAGCAGACCGTTGACCAGATCTGTGACAAGATATCCTCACTCCCGGAGGGTACAAGGATTCAGATACTTGCCCCAATAATCAGAGGAAGAAAGGGCGAGCATATCAAGGAGCTTGAAAGCGCAAGAAAATCGGGCTATGTCCGTGTAAGATGCGACGGGATAGTGTACGATCTTTCCGAAGAGATAAAGCTTGAAAAGAATAAAAAGCATACCATAGAAATAGTGGTGGACAGGCTTGTGGTAAAGCCCGAAATGGGCTCCCGTCTTTCAGACAGCATAGAAACCGCCGCATCACTTTCGGGAGGCACAGTGCTGTGCGACGTAACAGGGGGAGAGGAAATGCTTTTCTCCCAGAACTACGCCTGCCCCGAGCATGGAGTGTCAATGGAGGAGCTTAGCCCCCGAATGTTCTCCTTCAATAACCCCTACGGTGCCTGCCCAAAGTGTACGGGTCTGGGAGTTTTCAAGAAAATTGACCCCGACCTGATAATCCCCAACCGCCTTCTTTCCATCAGGCAGGGAGCGGTAAAGGCAAGCGGCTGGTCAACCACCGACGAAAACTCCATTGCAATGATGTATTTCAAGGGCATCGCACAGTATTACGGTCATTCCACCGATGAACCACTGGAAAACTGGAGCGAGGAAGCCATAAACGCCATACTTTTCGGCACGGGAGATCAGAAGCTGAAGCTCCACCGCACCACCTCCTACGGCGGAGGAATATATTACCAGCCTTTTGAGGGCGTGGTGAACAACCTGGAACGGCGCTACCGTGACAGCAATTCCGAGTGGAGCAAGGCGGATATCGAGCAGTACATGAGCGAGGAGCTTTGCCCCGACTGCCATGGAAAAAGACTCAAAAAGGAGATACTCGGAGTTACCGTTGGAAACAAGAGCATTGCGGAGGTAACGGATATGTCCGTTGCCGAATGCTGCCGCTTCTTTGAAAGCCTTGAAATGACCGACCGTGAGAAATTCATAGCCGAGCGAATAGTCAAGGAAATAAACAGCAGACTTGGATTTCTGAGCAGTGTGGGGCTTGAATATCTGACCCTGTCCCGTTCCGCAGGAACACTTTCGGGAGGAGAATCCCAGAGAATACGCCTTGCCACACAGATAGGCTCCTCTCTTGTAGGGGTGCTCTATATCCTTGACGAGCCTTCCATAGGGCTTCACCAGCGTGATAACGACAAGCTAATAGCAACTCTATGCCGCCTTCGTGACCTTGGAAACACGCTTATCGTGGTCGAGCATGACGAGGACACCATGCGTGCCGCCGATTTCATAGTAGATATCGGACCCTATGCGGGAGTAAACGGCGGAGAGATACTCTGCACAGGAACAGTGGAGGATATCTGCAAATGTGAGCGTTCCCTTACGGGAGCATATCTCAGCGGCAGAAGGAAGGTACCCGTTCCCGAGATACGCCGCAAAGGCAACGGCAGCTTCCTCACAGTAAAGGGAGCAAGGGAAAATAACCTTAAAAATATAGACGTGTCCGTTCCCCTGGGCACCTTTACCTGTGTCACGGGAGTATCGGGCTCGGGAAAATCCTCCCTTGTAAATCAGATAATCTATAAGCACCTTGCCGCAAAGCTCAACCGTGCAAGGACCCGTCCGGGCAAATTTGACTGCATAGAGGGTATCGAAGCTCTCGACAAGATAATTGCCATAGACCAGTCCCCCATCGGCAAAACTCCCCGTTCAAATCCCGCCACCTACACAGGTGTGTTCAACGATATCCGTGACCTTTTTGCCGAAACCAACGATGCAAAAATGCACGGCTATACCTCGGGCAGATTTTCCTTCAATGTAAAGGGCGGAAGATGCGAAGCCTGCGAGGGCGACGGCATCATCAAGATCGAGATGCATTTTCTCCCCGATGTATACGTTCCCTGCGAGGTATGCAAGGGCAGGCGCTATAACCGTGAAACCCTTGAAGTAAGGTATAAGGGCAAAAACATATACGATGTCCTTGAAATGACCGTAGATGAGGGCACGGAATTCTTTGCAAACCATAATAAGATATACCGGAAGCTCAAAACCTTACAAGAGGTAGGTCTTGGATATATCAAGATAGGTCAGCCCGCAACCACACTTTCGGGAGGAGAAGCCCAGCGAGTAAAGCTTGCCACAGAGCTTGCCCGCCGTTCCACAGGCAGGACCATATATATTCTTGACGAGCCTACCACAGGACTTCACACCGCAGATGTCCATAAGCTGCTGGAGGTGCTCCAAAGCCTTACGGACAGCGGCAACACCGTCCTTGTCATTGAGCATAATCTTGACGTGATAAAATCCGCCGACTATATCATCGACCTTGGACCCGAGGGCGGCGATAAGGGAGGAACTCTCGTAGCCGCAGGCACACCCGAAGAAATAGCCCGCTGCAAAAACAGCTACACGGGCAAGTACCTTAAACCAATGCTTAAATAAAACACATAAACAAGCAGACCCGCTTTCCGATAATGTTTTTCGGGAAGCGGGTCTGTTTTATTATTTCAAATCCATTATTTGCGGTCAGAAGCCTGCTTAATAGCAGCTTCAAGGCTTCTCAGGCGTATCTTTACAGCGCCGAGATTGCTTATTTCGTCGATCTTGAGCTGTGTATAGAACTTATCCTTTTCCTCCAGGATAGAGCGCACCTCGTCGGTAGTGACTGCATCTATGCCGCAGCCGAAGGATACAAGCTGAACAAGCTGCATATCGGGCTGAGTAGTGACATATTGAGCCGCCCTGTAAAGACGGGAGTGATATGTCCACTGATTAAGCACATGAAGCACGGGAGTGTCTGCAAGATGACTTATGCTGTCCTCGGTGATAACAGCCATGCCGAGAGAGGTGATAAGCTTATGTATGCCGTGATTTATCTCGGGGTCAACGTGATATGGACGTCCGCTGAGAACGATTATGGGCATATTTTTGCTTCTTGCCTCAGCAATTATCTCCGAGCCCTTCTTAATGATATCGCTGCGGTAGCTTTCAAGAGCCTTCATGCCCTCATTCCATGCAGCCTTGATATCCTTTTTGCCAAGCTTATATTTTGCAAAGCTCTTGCCGATAGCCTCCGCAACGTGATTTTCAAGGTTGATGTCCATGTAGGGATATAGGAAATTATCCGCATTAAGCTCGGGGATATTCGCCTTTAAAAGCTCGGGATAATATGCCACAACAGGGCAGTTGTAGTTGTTGTCGGAATTGCCCTCGTCAATGTTGTAGGTTTCGCAGGGGTAGAAGATGATATCCGCACCCTGCTCCAGAAGGTCCACAATATGTCCGTGAGCAAGCTTGGCGGGATAGCAAACTGTATCCGAAGGGATAGTGTGCTGACCCTTATAATACATATCTCTGGAGCTTTCTCCCGAAGCAATTACCTTAAATCCCAGCTGATTGAAGAAGGTCTTCCAGAAGGGCAGCTGCTCATAGAAGCCGAGAACGAGGGGCAGACCGATGGTTGCCTTGGGGCTTTCGGGGTCGCCTGTTTCCATAACGCTTCTCAGGCGCTTGTATTTGTATTCATAAAGGCAGGGAGCTTCCGCAGTCTTTTTGAGTCCCGCACCTCTTTCGCAGCGGTTTCCGCTGATGAACTTGTGTCCGTCGGAGAAGGTTATCATTGTAAGGGAGCATTTTGCGGTACAGCCGCCGCAGTTCATCTGCTTTGATTTATAGGAGAAATCTTTGAGAGCCTCTGCACCGATTATGGTGCTCTGCAGCCTGTTTTCAGCCGCAGCACATTCCTTTGCATAGAGTGCAGCGCCGAATGCGCCCATAAGTCCCGCAATGGCAGGTCTGATAACATCTCTGCCGATCTCCTGCTCGAATGCCCTCAGCACAGCGTCATTAAGAAAGGTTCCTCCCTGAACAACGATATTTGTGCCAAGCTCCTCGGCGGAATTTGCACGAATAACCTTATAAATAGCGTTCTTTATGATAGAGGAGGACAGTCCTGCGGAGATATCCTCCACGGAAGCGCCGTCCTTCTGAGCCTGCTTAACGGAGCTGTTCATGAACACAGTGCATCTTGAACCGAGATCCACGGGGCGCTCCGCAAAAAGCCCCAGCTTTGCAAAATCAGCGATATCATGATCCATAGCCTGTGCAAAGGTCTGGATAAACGAGCCGCAGCCCGATGAACAAGCTTCATTGAGCATGATGCTGTCGATAGCGTGATTTTTTATCTTGAAGCACTTGATGTCCTGTCCGCCGATATCAATGATAAAGTCAACATCGGGGCAGAAATAGGAAGCCGCCTTGTAGTGAGCAACAGTTTCAACCAGACCGTAATCCACGCCAACGCCCGCCTTGATAAGGTCCTCGCCGTAGCCTGTAACAGCGGAGGAACGGATAACTATCCTCTCTCCCGCAAGGCTGTATATCTCGGAAAGCTGCTTTGTAATAACGTTAAGGGGCTGTCCCTTATTGGAGATGTAGTGGCTGTAAAGAAGCTTTCCCTCGGGAGTGATAAGTACAAGCTTTGTGGTAGTTGAGCCTGCGTCAATGCCGAGATATGCCTCGCCCTCGTAAGTATTAATGTCCTCGGTGGGAAGATCGTGCTTGCCGTGACGGGCAAGGAACTCATCATACTGAGCCTGATTTTCAAAAAGTCTTTTTCCCGTGATTATGTCGTCATTAACCTTAGCAGCACGCATCTTTGAAACGATCTCTCCGGCGGAAAAGCTCTCGCCTTCTGCCTCATCGGCATAAAGTGCGCTGCCGTATGCCATAAAGCACTGAGCGTTTTCGGGGAACACAGCATTTTCATCGGAAAGCTTCAGAGTGTCAACGAATGCCTTTCTAAGTCCCTTCACGAATGTAAGAGGACCGCCCAGAAAAAGCACCTTTCCTTTTATCTCTCTGCCCTGTGCAAGACCCGAAACTGTCTGGTCAACCACCGCCTGAAAAATGGAAGCGGAAATATCCTCACGTCTTGCACCCTGGTTGAGCAGGGGCTGGATATCGGATTTTGCGAAAACTCCGCAGCGTGAAGCGATGGGATAAAGCTTCTCGGCTTTGAGAGCCAGAGCATCCATTTCATCAACGGAAATTCCGAGCAGAGTAGCCATCTGGTCAATAAATGCACCCGTACCGCCTGCACAGGAGCCGTTCATTCGCTGCTCCGTGCCCCCTGTGAGGAAGATTATCTTTGCGTCCTCGCCGCCAAGCTCGATAACGCAGTCGGCGTCGGGATAATCCTTCTTTACGGAGATAAACGCACTGTGTACCTCCTGAACAAAGGGCAGTGCCGCAGCATTTGCAAGACCAAGACCCGCAGAGCCTGTTATGGCAAGCCTGAACTGAGCCTCGGGATAAAGCTTTCCTATCTCTTCGATCTGCTCCGCAGCGGTTTCTCTTACCTTTGAGAAATGGCGCTGGTACTTTGAGTAAATTATCCTTCCTTCATCAAGGATAACGGTCTTAACTGTTGTTGAGCCTATGTCTACACCAAGAGAGTAAGTTTTTGACATTATCTGAATTCCTTCCTGATATTAATTACACCGATACAGTTTCGATTATTTTTTTCGCTATCTCCTCGGGAGTGCCGCAGCCGCTGACATCTGCTCCCGAATGAGCCGAATAAATGGGCGCTCTTGTGTTGTAAAGAGCCTCCAGAGATTCCTTTGAGTTTGCCATAACGATAGGACGGTTGGTGTCCCCCGAGATGCGTTCCCAGCAAATATCATAGGGAGTATTGATGTAAACCACCGTGCCCCGCTTTGCAGCTTCCTCTGCATTGATATCCTTGAGCATTGCGCCGCCGCCGCAGGCAATTACGCCGCCCTTATCCCCGAGAGCCTTCACAGCCTCGGTTTCGGCACTTCTGAAATAGTCCTCTCCCTTTTCGGAAAATATCTGAGGGATAGTCATTTTCTCGGTTTCCACTATGTATTCGTCCATATCCGTGAAGGAGCAGCCGAGCTTTTCGGCAATTTTCCTTCCTATGGTAGATTTTCCGCAGCCCATAAAGCCGCAAAGATATATCGCCTGCATTTAAATGCACCCTTTCGGTTTATATTTCAACAGCCTCGCCGAAATCATCGGCAGAGAACTCCTTTATTTTCTCAAAAAGCTCTTCCTCCAGGCAGGAATAGAACATTGCAAACAGCACGTCCGCAAATCCCAGAAGGAACATATTCTTGTTAGTAATTCGTGACAAAGAGCTTACATGGGTATAAATGTATGTCTTGAACCAGTCGGCATTATACGGAGGCAGCTTCTTGCCCTTTCTCACCAGATATTTTATCTCCATAAAGCTCTCGGTAACGGTATCGTCGTAATTCTCCGCACCCTTTGCCAGCACCGCCTGATAGACCTTATAAAGCTGGTCGTCGGTCATAGGGCCGCTGTCGCCCTTGATATTTTTAAGCACGGGTATCCTTACCGCAAGGCTGTAAACTATAAGGGGAAGCACCCTGTTGTATTCCTCCCCAGTCATTTCCCGACAGCTGTCGTTGTCAAGCCGCAGACCGAGAGCCGTAAGGGAATCCGTGTCATATATGTTGTTAAGGACGATCTTAAGAGCGTCCTTGATATCCACCGAATAGAAGCTTTCCTCTGCAATGGAATATATGTACTTTACCGCATTGAAAAGGCATACGCCTCCCTTAACTATGGCGTCCGCCAGACCGTTAACGGCATTCTGCTCATTGATAAATTCCATAGCACAAAGGTCCTTTCATAATAATATATGTTATTTATCCGAGTCCTCCCTGGTGACTCTTTCCCATTCGGGAAGCCGTATTTTCCTGCCCTTGACCTTTATCTCGGAAAGGTCTTCGGGAGCGGAGCCGCCGCTCACACTCAGAAGCTCATCGGATTTGTACTTTCCGTCCATCATAGCTTCAAGAACGGTATTGTATTTAGGCGGAGTAAAGGGCTTGAAATCCCTCTCCTCGGGCAGAGTTTCCGTTCCCGCCGGGGAAATGCCCGACTGTTCCTCGTTATCATCCTCACCGCTGTCAAATTCGGGAGCAGGAATAAGCTCAGGCTCGGGGAGCGGAGCATTATTCACCGCAGCGATCGCCGCAGCATATGCCTCGGGCACGGGAGCAGACATGGGCTTGGGCTTAACAAATCGGCTTGTCTTTCCCGCATAGGACTTAGCGGCATTTTCCCAGTAATCGAGGAATTCGTCGATCTGGTCGGCTTCCGCATTTCCCTCCCGGAAATTCCTCTTCATATCCGAGAGATAACCGGACCATTCCCTGAATTCCCTGTCGCTCATTATCCGACCCGCCCGCTTGTAAAGCAGACCGTAGACCTTCTGGCAGCGGCGTTCAAGCTCAATGGGAAGCTCTCTGAAAACCTGTTCCTCGGGCTTCTCCTCGGTAATATTTTCATCTTTAGTCTTATTTTCATCGGGAATGTCTATGTCGTGCCTGCGGTCCTTATCGTTGTCACGGGGCTTTTCGGGCTGCTTCATAGCAGCGATGCCAAGCTCCTCGTTAACCATTTCGGCACAGGTAGTGCCGGAGGAATTGACCCTGTTGCAGTAGGGTGATTTTTCTCCTATGTCCCTGATAAAGAATTTCTCGCAGCGAGGGCACTTGGAAAGATAAATATCCTCCTCGTACATCACTGTAAATTCAAGATCTATCATAGCCTTGAAGCTGTCGGGAACATAAACCTCCTCGGGAATGCCCGACATTGCCTCCACAGCAAAGCTCATGTCCATATCTCCGGGACGGGGCATATCCTTAACATAGCTGAAAGCGTCAAGAGCAGTCCTGTCACGGTTGTGGTCGTTAAGATGCCTTTCTTCAAAGCGTTCAGCCCCCGAAAGCACATCTGACAGCCTTCTGTAAACATTTTTCGACACTCTTCCCAGCATAAAAGCTCCGTCGGGAAGCAGCGACGGTGAATATTTCTTAACGCTTGGCAGCTCTCTCATAGGGCAGCCCGTTTCATTGGCAGCCACAAGAAAAGCAAGGTCGAAATATTCACGGCGGGTGCGATATTCCTTCCGTGAGATCATAACATTGTCATCGCACTCATATATAAAGCTCATTTTTGAACGGGCATATTCCTGCATACGGACGATGTTTATCCACTGATTGATGCCTCTGCCCGTTTTGTAATCGCTGACACGCCTGAAAATATCCTTCTCGTAAAGGCTTTTGGGAGAGATGCACCTTACCCACAGCTCTTCAAGCCCGATACCCTCCGAATGACAGATATAGGCAATTATGCAGTCAAGCACCACAGAGGAAAACTCCGTCTGAATACACGCATTGACATAGGGGTGGCATTTTGCGAGAGCGCCCAGAGCGACGTTCACCATGTTAGCAGAGATCCTGCCTGTTTTTCTGGCATTTCTGCCCACCTCGATGCACTGCTCCCAGAAATATGTAAAATCAAACTCACAAAATCTCAGCATTGCTTTTGCAGGCTCCAGCTTGTGAAAGCTGTTGCTGCCGTTTACCGCAAACGTGATCTCCAAACGCCGTTCCCTCCTCTGCCAAAAAAATCCATAAACCAATGCAGACAGATACAAGCAGGACATATCTCCTGCTCATATCCGCACACTATAATTAATGATAACACATTCTGCGATAAATTTCAAGAATTTTCGCAAAATTTAACCTTGGAAATTGTTCGGCACAAAGGATATCCGTTATTTTTCCTTAGACTTGCAGCAAAGCCCCATAATAAGCCCGAAAAACAGCGCAGCGGCAATTCCTGCGGAGGCAGCGGAAAGACCGCCCGTAAATATTCCCAGTAAGCCCTTTGTATCCACCGCTTCCTTAACGCCCTCGGCAAGAGCATTTCCGAAGCCCGTAAGGGGCACAGCCGCACCCGCTCCCGCAAAGTCAATGAGGGGACGGTATATCCCGAAGGCTCCGAGCACCACTCCCGCCACCACAAATGCCGTCAGGATACGGGCAGGAGTAAGCTTTGTGTAATCAATAAGCACCTGTCCCACAGCGCACAGCGCCCCGCCGATGACAAAAGCCCATATATAATCCATAAGCATATTTTCATTCTCCCTTAATGATCAGTCTTTGTGTGCAATATGAACCGCATGGGAGATAGACGGAATGCTCTCTCCCTGTTGGGACATTGTAGGGGACATAAGCGCCCCCGTTGCACAGAAAAGTATATTCTTGTATTCGCCGCTTTTGACCTTGTCAAGGAAATATCCGCAAAGCACCGACGCACTGCAGCCGCAGCCCGAGCCTCCTGCATGAACGTCCTGATTTTCAAAATCGAATATCATAGTGCCGCAGTCCTTGTAACGGGGAGCTATCTCAATGCCGTCGTTTGCAAGCAGCTCAATAAGGAGCATTCCTCCCACTCTGCCAAGGTCACCCGTAATGATAAGGTCAAAATCCTCCGGGGACATATTCCTGTCGTTCAGATAGGTCTTAATGATATAAGCCGCAGCAGGAGCCATGGCAGCTCCCATGTTGTTGGCGTCCGTCTGACCCATATCCACTATCTTTCCAACAGCTGCGCCCTTGATGCAGATATGGCTGCCCGAGCCTTCGGGACAGACAATTACAGCCCCCGAAGCGGTGCAGGTCCACTGTGCCGTAGGAGTCCTTACGCCGCCGTAGGAAAGAGGAAATCTGAACTGTCTTTCCGCAGAGCAGAAGTGAGATGAGGTCACAGCCGCAACATACCCGCCCATGCCCCCGTCCGTCATAAGAGAAGCAAGGAGCAGGCTTTCCGACATGGTGGAGCAGGCACCGTAAACGCACAGCAGCGGTATCTCCAGATCTCTCAGACCGTAGGAAGTGGTGGTGCACTGATTGATAAGATCCCCTGCAAACATATAGTTTATGTCGTCCTTAGTTAGACCGCCCTTTTCGATAGCTTTGAGTACAGTGAGCCGCAGAAGCTCACCCTCGGCGTGCTCCCAGGTGGTCTGACCGAAATAAGTGTCCTCATAGACCTGATCGAAGCATTTGCCCAGAGGGCCGTCCCCTTCCTTCTTTCCGACTATGGCAGCATAGCTGTGAATTTCGGGGGGAGCCTCCATAACAAAGGTGTTTCGTGATATTCTTTTTGCCACAGCATATCCTCCTGTTGTTGGTATTTGCATTTATCATTTCTCCCAAAGCTGCAAATATTCATATTTATTAATAATTTATCCTGTGTTAAAAGAATATACATACAAATATGGTAAGATTTTAATGTTATAATTTATAATCGGAGATGATAACATGACCTTTGACGAGATACTGACTAAGATAGATGATATTGTTTGGGGTATACCCCTTATTGTCCTTATCCTTGCAGCAGGCGTCCTTCTTTCGGTACGCACAGGCTTTATCCAGATAAGACACCTTCCCAGGTCAATAAGATATATGTTCCAAAAGGATCCTCATAGCGAAGGAGGAACGGGAGGCGAGGTAAGCGGCTTTGCGGCTCTCTGTACAGCCCTTTCCGCAACCATAGGCACAGGAAATATCGTAGGCGTTGCAACAGCCATCGGAATTGCGGCAGGCGGCCCCGGCGCACTTTTCTGGATGTGGGTGGCAGCATTTTTCGGAATAGCCACAAAATATTCCGAAGCATTCCTTGCCGTTAAATACCGCAATATCGACAGCGAAGGTCATGTTCTCGGCGGTCCCTTCTATTATATCGAAAACGGCATGGGTGCAAAATGGAAATGGCTGGGAAAAATGTTTGCTCTTTTCGGTGCCTGTGCAGGACTTATGGGAATAGGCACCTTCTCTCAGGTAAACGGTATTTCCTCCGCAATAACAGGTTTTTTTGACCCCAACGGTCAGAACACCATAAGCATTCTCGGCAATGATTATTCCGTGGTGACCGTAATTTCAGCCTTTGCACTCGCACTCTGTGCAGGACTTGTAATAATCGGCGGACTTAAAAGAATAAGCAGCGTAGCCCAGGTAATAGTTCCCTTTATGGCAGTGCTTTATATCATAGCGGTGCTGGTGCTTCTTATCACAAACATCACAAAGATACCCGCAGCATTAGCCGAGATAATTCAAGGTGCATTCGGCGTAAAGCCTATTGCAGGCGGCGTGCTGGGTTCAATTCTCATATCTATGAGAAGCGGTATCGCACGAGGAATATTCTCCAATGAATCGGGTCTTGGCTCCGCACCTATCGCAGCCGCAGCCGCAAAGACAAAGGAGCCTGTAAGACAGGGCCTTATCTCCATGACAGGCACCTTCATCGACACCATAGTTATCTGCACAATGACAGGTCTTTCCATAGTAATGATGGGCTCCTGGGCAAATCCCGAGCTTCAGGGCGTCCAGGTAACCACCGACGCATTCACCAAGGGACTGAGCTTTCTCCCCGCAAAGGGCGCTTCCTTCATACTTATGATATGCCTGGTTTTCTTCGCATTCACCACCATTCTCGGCTGGAACTACTACGGGGAAAGATGCCTTGAATACCTCAGCGGCGGCAAAAAGGGAGCTGTGACGGTTTACCGTATTCTCTATATCCTTGCAGTTTTCATCGGTCCATATATGACAGTTTCCGCTGTATGGACAATAGCGGATATCTTCAACGGTCTTATGGCGCTTCCGAACCTTGTGGCACTGTTTGCCCTGAGCGGAGTTGTAGCAAAGGACACCAAGGACTATTTTGAAAGATTAAAAAACGGCGAGATACCCGATTAATTAAATACGCACAAGCGAACACAAGGAAATTTAAAAAGACAGACCCGTCTGACGGTATTTTATTATCGTCAGACGGGTCTTAGTTTGTCGAAAAAGTCATAGTATTGTGTCGAACAAAAAATGTCTTTGCAGAATTTGGCTTCGATACTAACGTTACCGAGCCACAAAACAAAAGAATTTCTGCAATCTCGCCAACGAGTTGGCTTCAGCGACACGCTGAGACCCGTCTGACGGTACTTGATTATCGTCAGACGGGTCTTTATGTTTATAAAAAATCTGCTTTTTTCGTTAAATTATCCTCTCAGCTTGTCGGTGACAGGACCGAAGGCGGATATTATATCAATGAGATATACTATCAGCAGTATCCAGAATGAAACGCATGAAAGAACGATGGGGAAGGTCCTTTTTCTGTGGTAATCGGTGTATTCGGGGAACTTTAGCTTTCCCGACGCAAGCACCGCTCCAAGAGCAATAAGTCCGATAAGAGCAAACATTACGATCAATATCGTCCAGCACAGCTGTGAAGCTTCCTCATCAATAAAATACTCCACAAATTCCGAGGAGGTAGCACAGGCGTTAATAAACATATGCCCCGCAATGGGCAGGAGCAGCGAGCCTGTCTTTACAGCCGCATAGCCGAAAACAATGCCTATAATAAATCCGAGAATGGTCTGGAGCAGATTTCCGTGCATCATTCCGAAAATTGCGGCGGAAGCAAAAATGGCAAAGGTCTGGCTTATGCCGCTGAGCCTTCTGAGAATAACTCCTCTGAACATAAGCTCCTCGGCAATGGGAGCAAGTATCACTCCGCATATTACCTCGGCGATAAAGTATTTTGTGGAAAAATCCGATTCGGTCAGATAACTCTCCGATAAGGGTGAGATGCCAATGGCGAAAAATCCGGATATCGTAATGTTCTGGAGTATTACAGCGACGGCATAGGCAAGCATCAGAACGCCGAAAAAGCCTATGGTGAATTTCGCTGTTATTCTTTCGTTGTTGAAATAGCTTCCCAGCCTGCTTCTGCTGACAGTCTTATCAAAAAGGAAAATGGAGAAGCACATGATTATGGAGGGAGCGGCTCCCGCAATGCAGTATATCCAGTCTATTATGGCGGTGCCGTCGTCGGTGTAGCGGAAGTCATATCCCGCCAGTTCCATTATACTGTACATTATCAATGCGAAGATCGTCGAGCCTATGGCATGAAACAAGGCTCTTCCGAAGGTGCCGAAATAGCTTCTCTTAATGGCAGCCCTTTCGGGAGGGGACACCGACTGCCCGTCATACCGCTGAGGGCTTTCATAAGCGGGCTTGTCGGGGGCATAGGGACGATAGGGGGGACAGGAGGTGTAGGGCGACTGAAAGCCTGCCTGAGGGGGAACGCCCTGCCCGTTCTGAGGGGTATCGGGTCTGCTTGTATATTCGTTGTTATCCATCTGAAACTCCTTACATATATCTTATAACGCCCACAACTTTTCCGATAATGGAGCAGTCATAGGCAATGATAGGCTCCATGGAATCATTTTCGGGCTGCAGCCTGTAATGACCGTCTTCCTTGAAAAAGCGCTTTACCGTAGCCTCCTCGCTGTCTACCATGACAGCGGCTATCTCGCCGTTGCGGACATAATCCGACTTTTCTATTATAACAAAATCACCGTCAAGGATACCTGCATTTATCATGCTCTCTCCACGGATCTTCAGGGCAAAAAGCTCCCCGTCGTAATGCTTGTTGGGCATAAAGGATATATATTCCGAAATGTCCTCAAAGGCAGTCACAGGCTGACCTGCTGTGATAGTACCCACAACAGGCAGGCGAAGGGCACTGTTTCCCGCAAGCTTCAGAGCACGGTTGCGGTTTTCTATCTTTTCGAGATAGCCCTCCTCCACCAGATAGTTTACATATCTTGCGGCAGTGGAGGTGGAGTTGATGTCAAGATCACGGCAGATCTCCCTTATGGTGGGAGAATATCCGTCCTCCATGCGCTGTCTGATATATTCATAAACCCTTCTGTGAATATCTTTCATGGAAAAAGTCCTTTCTGAATGATTATCGGTATTATTCCCATTTTGCGGAAAGCTTTTCAAGAATGAGCCTTGCACACTTGTTTATGTCGCCGCAGCCCATTGTAAGGATAAGGTCGCCGCTTTGAGCGTGTTCACAGACATAATCGGCACACAGCTCAAAGTTCTTGTCGTGATCCTGCTCCTCAAACCAGACGGAGCCTTCCACTTTCTT